>NZ_NHCK01000068.1:0-24856 GCF_002172815.1 Hyphomonas sp. TMED31
GGGTCGCCCGCAGACGTTGTGACGAACTTAATCCCCTGATCGATGATGAAATCGACAATATTCGGGTCGCGCACAAAGGCTTGCGCGACGTTTACGCCGAATGGCTTGTCGGTCAGATCTTTCATCTTGAGAATTTCGTCGCGGATCACGTCCAGTTCTCCAGACGAGGTCTCGATAATGCCCATGCCGCCGGCATTCGAAAACGCCGAGGAAAGCGGTGCGCGGGCGATCCAGCCCATTGCAGCCTGAATAATTGGTTTCTCGATACCCAGCATGTCGGTGATGCGGGTTTTTACGGGTGCAGCTGCCATATGACTTCCTCCATTTTGCCGCTACAAGACGCAGGAAACGCGAGGCTCGCAAGACCTTGCCTTGCGTCAGCGATCACACTTCGGAGAGCGAGACTCTTGCAAATTCTTGTCGATGCCGACGCCTGCCCCGTGAAGGAAGAAACCTACAAGGTTGCCCTTCGGCATGAAATGCCGGTCCTGATCGTCGCCAATTCCTATATTCGCATTCCGGAGCACCGCCTGATCAGCCGCAAGATCGTTTCAGACGGATTCGACGCAGCAGACGACTGGATCGCCGAAGCCGCAGGACCCGGCACCATCGTCATCACGGCAGACATCCTGCTGGCTGACCGGGCTCTGAAAGCCGGTGCACGCGTACTTGCGCCCAATGGCAAGGCATTTACCAACGCCTCAATCGGTAGCGCCGTCGCTGTGCGTGCCATTCATGCCGATTTGCGCGCTGGTCTCGGGGATGGCATCCAGAGGGGCCCGGCGCCTTTCTCCAAAGCAGACCGTTCACGCTTCCTGAATGCGCTGGACGCCGCCGTGGTGGCCCTGAAGAAAACACGGGACTGACCAGGCGGGGTCGCGAGACACTTGCCCTTAACGCCTGAAGTGCTACAGCCTCGCCATGAACGGCATTACACTTCACAAGGGCGACCTGCCCGCTGGTCTCGACTTTGGCCCGGTTGTGGCAGTCGACACAGAGGCGATGGGCCTCAACCTGCTTCGCGACAATCTCACACTCGTGCAACTCTCCTCCGGTGACGGCACAGCTCATCTCGTCCAGCTCGACCGGGATTATGACTGCCCGAACCTGAAACAGGTTCTGACAGACCCGAACGTTTTGAAACTGTTCCATTTTGCCCGGTTTGACGTTGCAATGATGAAGCGCTGGATGGGCATTGATTGCGCGCCGATCTGGTGCACCAAGATCGCTTCCAAGCTGGCGCGCACCTACACAGATCGCCACGGCTTGAAAGATGTCGCCCGCGAAATCGCCGGGGCGGACATGTCCAAGGCACAGCAGAGCTCTGACTGGGGCTCAGCCGAGCTGACAGACGCCCAGTTGCAGTACGCCGCGTCTGACGTTCTCTACCTGCACAAGATCAAGGACGGCCTTGAAGCGATGCTGAAGCGCGAGGGGCGACTGGAGCTGGCGGAAGCCTGCTTTGCGTTCCTGCCAATTCGCGCGACGCTGGACCTGTCTGGTTGGGACGATGTGGACATCTTCGCACACAGCTAACGAAACCGTCATGCCTTCGCCGCTTTTGTTTCCAAGGTTGGGCCGCTAAACGTTTTACCCACTCATTCCAGCAGGCCATTTAGTTTTCATGGACGCCGTCAAGCATCACGACCCGGCATCATTATGGGCGCCCCGGCGCCAGCTGACGCTTGCCCAGGCGCGGAAACGATCTCAGGGCGTTCGCCTGTTGCGGCTCGGCTTTTCCACGTGTGCAGCTGTCGCGATCGGCCTGTTTCTCGGTTACATTGTGCGCAGCGCGATTGCGAAGGATGCGACGCCCGTTCAGGTTTCCCAAGGCCAAGCCGTTACCATGGTGAACCCGCGCTTTTCCGGCCGTGACTCCGTAGGGCAGAGTTTCCAGATCGTCGCAGACGCTGCAAGGCGTCGCCAAGCGACGGAAATGCTCGTCGATCTGGTCAATCCTGTAATGCATGACGAGACCGGCAGTGAAATCCGCGCTCCGTCCGGTATGTATGATCGCGATGCCGGGATTCTCGAATTGTATGAGGATGTTCGCATTCTCGACTCGAACGGCTTCACCTTCATGACTTCAGGGGCGCGCGTCTTCGTAAACGAGGGGCGAATTGAAGGGCTTTCTCCCCTGCAAGGCAGAGGGCCCCTTGGCGATATCAGCTGTGACTCGTATGAAGTTCTGGAAGATGGCAACCGCGTCATCTGTAAAGGCAATGTGAAAACGGTGCTCTATCCGACGACCGAAGAACCGTCGGAACCTGAGACGACTGAAGGTGAGGCCGATGGCTCTGATGAATAAGCTTCTTGTAACGCTGACGGCTCTGATTGCGTTTGCCATGCCGGCTTTCGCGCAGATCTCGTCCGAAGGCGGCCCGATCTATATCAATTCCGAGCGCACAGAGAGCCTGGAACTGGAACGCAAGGTATTGCTGATTGGCAATGTCGATATCCAGCAGGGCGATGCCCGCCTGAGAGCTGACACGGTTACGATGATTTTCGCTGAGCGACCTGCCGGTGCAACGCAGTCATCAACAGTTGGCGGCGGTTTTGGTCAGGTTCAGACCATGATCGCGGAAGGTAACGTCTTCTACATCACGGCAGACATGAAAGCGAAAGGCGACCGCGGCGTCTATGATGCGGCCAGTGACGTCATCACGATGACCGGTAATGTGGCCCTGATGCGTGAGCGTGACGTTGCCGAAGGCGCAGTGCTGCGGGTGGAAATCGGCAATCGGCGCACCACGCTGGATGGCGGCGACGGACGCACGCGAATGGTCCTTGAGCCCGACAATCAAACGGCGAACTGAACAAATTTTAGCGCAAGCGTGAAGCCGATCTTAAGTATGTCGGGATAAGCCATCCTCCGGGTTGGCAAACACCAGTAGATTGAGGGAAGTGAACAGAGATGGCGGATCCGGCCGAAGGCCTTGTCGTAAGCAATATTGCCAAGTCTTTTGGCAAGCGACAGGTTGTGCGGGACGTATCTCTAAGCCTTCAACGGGGTGAAATTGTCGGCCTGCTTGGACCCAATGGGGCCGGCAAAACGACCTGCTTTTACATGATTATGGGCCTCATCGGCGCGGATTCGGGATCAATTTCGATTGACGGCGAAGACGTGACCCGCCTGCCCATGTACCAGCGCGCACGCCTCGGCGTGGGCTATCTTCCACAGGAAGCCTCCATTTTCAGGGGCATGACCGTGGAAGAAAACGTCATGGCCGTTGCGGAACTTGTCGAAAAGGACCGCGCGAAACGAATGGCACAAGTCGATAGCCTGCTCAGCGAATTGCATGTGGAACATCTACGTGGCCAGGCGGCGACCTCCCTCTCCGGGGGCGAACGTCGTCGCGTAGAGATCGCCCGTGCACTCGCCTCTCGTCCGAGCTTCATGCTACTGGATGAACCGTTCACCGGTATCGACCCACTCGCCATTTCCGACATTTCCGAACTTGTCCGCTACCTGAAGCAACGCGGCCTCGGGGTCCTGATCACGGACCACCAGGTGCGCGAAACGCTACAGATCGTCGACAAGGCCTATGTTATGTATGAAGGTGAAGTCCTCTTCGACGGTACGCCGCAAGACGTGCTCACGAATGAAGAGGTCAGACGGGTCTATCTGGGTGAACAGTTCGCCGCTTGAGGAAAGGCGCGGGCTTAGGAATGAAACAGTCACTCGACATGCGCCAGGGCCAGTCCCTGGTAATGACGCCGCAACTCCAGCAGGCGATCAAGCTGCTGCAACTTTCCAATCAGGAACTTACCGAGTTCGTTGAAGCCGAGATTGAGCGCAACCCGCTTCTGAACAAGGGTGAGGAGGATTCGTCCGGCGATTCCGAACGCGCGCAATCAGACAACCGGGAACAATTGTCGCTCGATGAATCTTCTGGTCTCGGTGCTGCGCGAGATCAATTGGATGCGCCGGGCGAGGATGTCTATGAACCCGGCACGGGCTCAGACACTGCGACGCCCGCTGGCTCCAGCGGGCCATCTGCCAAGGCAGACTGGTCTGGCGTTGGTGGCGGCGGCTCCAGCGAAGACTTCGACTATACAGCCAATCTGAGCTCAGACGTTTCCCTGCACGAACATCTTCATACCCAGCTGAATCTCGCGCCCCTGTCGGCGGCAGACCGCCTGATTGCGTCGCGCCTGATCGACGAAACCGACGACACGGGTTACCTGCGCGCAGATATCGAGGAAGTCGCTGTCGCACTTGGTGCCGACACGGCCAATGTCGAAGCTGTGCTGTCGGTCTGCCAGGGCTTTGACCCGACTGGTGTGATGGCCCGCTCCATTCCGGAATGTCTCGGCCTGCAGCTGAAAGAGCTCGGCCGTTACGACCCCGCCATGGAAGCGATGGTTCAAAACCTTCAACTGGTTGCGAAGCACGATCTGAAAGGCCTTGCCGATATCTGTGGTGTCGACAAGGAAGACCTGCTCGACATGATGAGCGAGCTGCGCCAATTGTCACCCAAGCCAGGCTCCAGCTTTGCCAGCGATGCCTCCGTTGCTGTGACACCAGACGTCTTCGTCCGGGAACTGCCGAATGGGATGTTCGCGGTCGAACTGAATTCNGANAANCTGCCCCGTGTCCTGATGGACAAGGCATATTATGCCGAAGTCACGGCTCTGCCGATGCGCGAGAAGGAGAAGGAATTTATCTCCGAATGCGCCGCGTCNGCCACNTGGTTGATCAAGTCTCTGGACCAGCGNGCCCGGACCATTCTGAAAGTGGCCAGCGAAATCGTACGCCAGCAGGACGCCTTCTTTGCACACGGTGTCGCACATTTGCGCCCGCTGAACTTGAAGCAAGTCGCNGATGCCATNGAAATGCATGAATCGACCGTCAGCCGCGTGACCACGAACAAATACATGTCCACACCGCGCGGTCTGTTTGAATTGAAATACTTTTTCTCAGCAGCAATCCCGGCAACAGGCGGAGGTGAAGCGCACTCCGCTGAGGCTGTCCGTCACCGGATCAAGACCCTGATCGATAATGAAACACCCGACAATGTGCTCTCGGATGATCAGATCGTCGAAATCCTGACGGGCTATGGTGTCGATATTGCCCGCCGGACGGTCGCAAAGTATCGCGAAAGCCTCAACATTCCATCCAGTGTCCAACGCCGCCGCATCCTGCGCGCCAGCGCCTGACCCTAGTTTGTGCCTGATGCNTCAGTCGGCGCAGGATCGAACATCNCATTCAGATAGGCCGCCAAGCGCACNCCGCCTTTGCTCATCTGCTCGTTGAGGATCGGCCGCGCCATATAAGCGTAGTCATAAGACAGGATTTCCGACTCCGGATAAATCGTGTCGCGAATAGCAGCGCTTTCATCGGCCCATTGCGCAGGGGTCGCTTTCCCCCATTCACCGAGATCTGCCGGTGTGATCTTCTGGATCAGCCAATTCGCCCATTCCGAATAAGACAATTCTTCATACTGGATCAACTTCTCATCCCAGACTTCATGGAGATTGGACATCTCTTCAAAGAAGACGACGTCGACCCAGTTGCCGCCNCGGTCCTTGCCATTTCCAGCATGAAGAGGCTGCTGCAAATCACCGACAAGGTGCACAATGAAGCGCAGCGCGAGTTGACGGTCTTCCAGACTTNCACCCTCATCCATCGCGATCGCCCGGAATTTGGTGAGCGCCGTAATCGCATCCCCAGCCTCTGGCGGGGTCGTCTCTGTATAGCGCATCCCCTCGGGTATCGTCACATAGTGCCAGGGATTAGCTTCAGATCGCCAGAAAGCGTCTGGATTGGAGCGCATGTAATCCGCCCAGTCAGAAGCCTCGGCGAGCCCCTCCGGTCCCAGAATATCCTCAACAGCCTGCGCGGCCGGCTCGCTAAGGTATTCCGTGGCAACTTCACCCACAATCCGATGACCGGTTTTNCCCCACGCCGACGCCGGCAGAGCCAATGCGGCGAGAGAACANGCGAGCGCGATTGTNCGAAACATGGGAATACCTCCAGATCGGAAACAGGACACCAGAAAGCCCTAGCGCCGAGATACGTCAACCACGTGACGCGCCATGCCTTCTATCTCTTCAGAGATAGGGCTGAAGCTCTGCGCGCTTNGGTAGGCTTGGCTGGGCTCCNGGNCGGGTACATGCCACCGCGCCAGCCGCCACCGCAAAAGCAAGCGCGGCTTCNGGAGATTTTCCTTCAATCATTGCAACCGTCAACGCAGCGGTAAACGTGTCCCCTGCCCCGACNGTATCGACGACCGTCACTTTTGGCGCCGCAACTCGCGCGATTTCCTGCCCACCACGCCAGAGAGCCGCGCCATCTCCGCCAAGTGAGATCGCGATATAGGCATCAAGCTTGTGCAAGGCATCGCCGTAGAACGCAGCTTCGGTTTCGTTCACGCTGATCAGGTCAGCCTCCGCGAGTAAAGCGTCCGGCACGTGCATGGCAGGCGCAAGGTTCAGGCTAACAAAGCCTGTCGCCCTTCGAGCTGCTGCGAGCAGAGTTTCCGCGCGAACCTCCAGCACACCCATCATATGTTCGATGGGTATTTGCGCGACATCGTCCGGACGAAGCACATCATTTGCACCGGGGCAAACAACAATCTGGTTTTCGCCATCGCGAGACACCGCAATCAAAGCCACACCTGTCGTCTCACCATTCACGTGCTGAACGTTGGACAGGTCTACTCCGCCTGACTGCAGGAGTTTCAAAGCTTCATCGGCCATATCATCTGCGCCGACTGCGCCGACAAGCTGCACATTCGCGCCGAGGCGGCGCGCGGCCAAAGCCTGGTTTGCGCCTTTCCCGCCGGGATGGCGGGCGAGCTTTGCGCCGGTCACCGTTTCTCCCGGTCGAGGCAGCGCGGAGCCGGTCGCAACGATGTCAAGATTGATCGATCCGACGACGGTTATCATACACGCTCCATCAAACTGACGAGAAGGTCAAAGAAGCCATCCGCATCCGCGTGGCTGATCCAGGTGTGCGGCCCCGACTCCATCTTCCGAGGCAGTGTCTGACCAAACTGCTCCCCCACTTCGGTCTCGACCGAAACCTTGGCGCGATAGCCACTGAAAAGTTCGGGGGCCAGCATAAAGCCAATTGTAGACGGATCATGCATCGGCGTGCGCTTACCCTTCCACTTCTCTTCCAGAACGTTCGCCGCTTCCAGAAGACGCACCATGATCTTTGGTCGTTCGCCTGGTATGTCCCGCAGGCGATCTACATACTGATCATGCGCGCGCACCTGATGGGTAGCATCCAGAGGAAGCAGTATCGCGGGCACACCGCTACTCAGTACGATTTCCGCCGCATGCGGATCGGCAAAGACGTTGAACTCCGCAAAGGGCGTGATGTTGCCGCCCTCACTGTCTGCACCGCCCATGATCACCAATTGCCGGATATGGTGCGCGATGTCAGGCGCCATGACCAGCGCTGTCGCCACATTGGTCATCGGCCCGGTGATGATGATCGAAATTTCATTCGGCCCGGCCGCCCGAAGAGTGCTGATCAGGGCGTTGACGGCATGAGACGAACCAAGAGGGGTTTCCGGTTCGAATGGGTCGAGACCCGCTATGCCGCTCTCGCCGTGAAAATCCTCAGCCGTTACAGGCAGTCGCAGTATGGGCCTCGGGCATCCGGCAAAGACAGGTACGTCCTCGCGTCCCATCAGATCGCACATCATCCGTGCATTCCGGCTGGTCAGATGCAGCGGAACATTACCAGCGACCGTTGTGATGGCCCGCACATCCAGCGCAGGGCTGGCCAGCGCCATCATCAACATGACGGCATCATCCACGCCGGGATCGCAGTCAATTATCAGGGGAAGAGTGGACATCAGGCTCCGCAACACAGGCTATCGAGTGACAAAACAGACGACAATGCCTAAGCATGAAGCCTGCCCTTGGCCAGAGGATTGTTCCGTGACTGACGCTCAAATCCCCCTGAAAGACAGAATGAAATCGGCGGCTATTGCGGCACGCGAGAACGCGCATGCGCCTTATTCCCGGTTCAAGGTCGGTGCAGCCGTACTGGATGATCAGGGACGGATTTTTGCGGGATGCAACATGGAGAATGCTGCCTATCCGCTCGGCACCTGCGCCGAGGCGGTGGCGCTGGGTGCGATGATCGCAGCTGGTGGAAAGACCTGTTCGCATGTGCTGATCGTTGGCGGAGATGGTGATCTGTCACCATGCGGCGGCTGTCGTCAGCGTATCGCTGAATTGTGCACATCTGATTGTGTCGTATCCGCGGTATCGGCCGACGGAGCCATACTCAAGGAATGGAAGATGGCAGACCTTCTGCCACATGCGTTCGAATTTGACCGTTAGTCCTGCTTGGAAGCTTGTTCTGCGTCCCGCTCGCGGTCTTTGGCCTGCAAATCTGCAATCGCATCAAGATAACGCTGGCTGAGCGGCGGGCTCGTCAGGTCCAGCCCCATCGCCTCCAGCGCCATATCCGTTGTCACTTTTTGTCGCCGCCGACCGACAAGGCGCGCCACCATGCGACTTTCCGCAATCAGCTTTCCCTTGCTGTGAAACCGGTGACGGAAGCAGATATAGCAATCCTCCCACCCGACGAGTTGCGTTGTCAGTTCGAATTTCTGCGGAAACTTCATCATTCGATAGAATGTGATGGATTCATGCTGGACGATCGGGCTCCAGCCTCGCTTTCGATACGTCATCAGCGCACCGGTCCGGCCCATATAGTTCATTGTGCCAAGATCAGTGAAAGACGAATAGCGCGAATTGGTCATGTGACCGAGCGGATCCTGGTCCCCGATCCAGACCGAAGACCGGATCGTGTGCACATCCATCAGCCCAGTGCGCTTCTTCGTGAAGAACGCCGGTAGGAATATGCGGAGGAACCGGAAGAACAGATTCATACAACAACTCTCTGCCCGCATTATGGAGCATAAGGTAACCAGACTCTTTCAGCGTCGATGGCTGGTCGCGCGGTGACAGTATCCCTCCGGAATACTCCGCCGCTTGTCAGTCATTCAGCTGGACAGGAGAGCATCCGCAAGACGCGGGCCAGAATTGTAGTAAATATTGCAGGAAGCACGAAAAAAGCCGGCACATTCTGTGCCGACTTAGTTCAGATGGAGAAGCACCAGAGCGTTGCTTCACCGACTCTATGCATCAGATCCAAAATCGTTCGAATTTTTGTTGCGATTATGAGTTAACGCTATCAGCTGCCGCGTTAACGTGGTTGCGCCCGTACAGTATCAGCAGGGCAACCAGCCCGATTGACGTGCCCTGACTGGAAAAAAGCTCCAGCATCAATGCGAAGAACCAGCCCGGAATGGAAGTGCGCGTTTGGGCCTGAACAAGGATGTCGCCGCTGCCTGTGCCAAGCAATTCTGCATTGGCTGCATCAATCCGCGCCTGCAGGTCATCGCGGCGACGGGCAAGGCCAAGTTCGTTCTGCGCATCACGATAGGGTTTCTGATGCGTACGCCCCACGCGTTCAACTTCCGCCAGATATGCCTCCAGCCCCTCAACCGAGCGCGTCTCAGGGGGAATCCCCTCCAATTGTCGCCGCCAATCGGTGATCTGCATTTCCAGCACGTCCCGATTTGATCCAGCCTGTACCAATTCGGCTTCGGCTGCGCGATTATTGGCAGCAATATACATTTGCGTGCCGACGATAGACGTGCCGCCCCCCGCCAGGGCGAACAGAAGGGCACGAATGCCTTCCTTCATCCGGCCATTGGCAGAGTGCCAATAGAAGAAGGTAAATCCGCCAAAGGAAATGACCGCGGCAATCACACCGGTCCAGCCCCAGACGCCAGACTGCAATGGGTCGGCGACTGAACTGGAAAAGGCCTGGTAGTTCGCAAAGCCCGACAGCCCAGCCGCAGCCAGACCAGCGCCAAGAAACACAAGCGCCAGTAAAGTGATGATGATCTTCTCGCCGGTGTGGCGCCCTTGCCGCGCTGTCTTGCGCGCCGCTTTGGCCTCTCGCCGTATCTCGCCCTGTGATCGGACACGCTGCCCCTCCCCCAAATGNACCACTCTNGGCTCGGTCTTCACGACTGCGCGGGTGGCGCGGATAGGGGCGACAGAATAATCTGTATCNACAATGTCCCGAACCACGGGCGAAGAAGCAGGCTCTCCCGTCTCAAGCGCGCGAACCAATTCCCGGAACGAACCCGACGCGCCACAATTGCTGCAACTGAATTGCTCACTGACNTGGTTAAGAGTCAGGCTGTTGTCTCCTGCCTCGATGCAATCNTGCGTCAGGCGGCATGTGCTTTTTACCTCTGCCTCATCNTGACTGGAATCAAGATCGAGCCCGAGTTCCCGGAGCCGTTGCAAGTCAAATTGGCGACGATCGTCCGCCATGCAGCGCCTCCTACAGGTTCCCGGCACATGTTCCCCACGTGTTCTAGCCAATCCGAGGCCGGTTCGTCACCCCCACACCACACGTATCGATAACGTTTGCGCCAGCGATGTTGTTACACCTTTACGAGGGTGGCCCCGTGACCTTAAGTCTTTNGCAATCCGCATTGCCGGACACTTCTATAAAACACGGCCCGCCTCAGGCGGGTTCACTGGAGGAACTCAATGACGCTGCCCCGCTCGCTCGCCATTCCAAAGACATGGAAAAATTTCAATTATGCGAGCTTTTTCTCGGCCTTCGGTTATCCCGCGCTTGGCCTGGCCCTGTTCATCACCATGATCGTGCTGGGCCTCGCCCTGACNCAGCTGACCTTCCATTGGTGGTACATTCCNTTGGCCGTTGCCGTAATCGGCGCGTCNATCTTTGTCTGTAATGCTGGCATCGGGCCGCTTCACCGCATCCTGCAGCACCGGGCCGGCGAACTGGCCATGCCGGGCCAGATTGTCACCATGATCAATCTCGTGATCGCCATGCAGGGCAATGTGAAGGATTGGGTGAATTATCACTCGCAGCATCACCGCTTCTCAGACAAGCCGGGCGACCCGCACAACCCCTTCGAGTCCAAGCGCTGGGCGTGGGTTGGCTGGATCCTGTGGCGCGACAAGAAGGACACACAGCGCCCGCTGGCCATGTGGTTGAAGAACCAGCCAGCCGTCGTCTGGATGGACCGCTTCTATAATGAGATCAGCCTGGTGGTGCACCTCGTCATCCCGGCGGCGATCTATCTCGTCGTATGGGCCGCCGGTGGCTCGCTCCTGCTGACCGCGCTGATCCANGCCTCGGTCGTGATCGGTCGCGCCATTCAGTTCCACGCCACCGTTTATGGCATCAATGTGCTCGGCCACCTGAAGACTCCGCTCTGGGCTGATCACGTCATCGGGTTGCTCACCGGCGGGGAAGCCTTCCACGATCATCACCACGACCAGCCGGTCAGTGCGCTGCACCGCCCGCGCCGCGGCCTGTGGAACCGGATTGTCGATTATAACGGCACCATCCTGCTCGCNATGGAAAAGATCGGCTGGGTGCGAAATCTGAAGATCGCGCCACAATTCGCCTGATCAATCCTNTCAACATCGGGAGACGCTGGCTGCTGAAAATGAACAGTCAGTCATATTAACCGGGTGCGGACCATCATTCGCACCCGATTACCTTCCTAACAACGCGTTAATGCCACATGTGTGCCTGATTTCGCCCAGACATTGATCTACATCAGGCCGGGTGGCCAGATCGTTGATTACTGGGAAGGGACGCACGCATGAAAAAGCTCATCACCACGCTCGCCGCTGGCGCAGCCGCCATCTCCTTGATGGGACAGGCTTCCGCCAAGATACCCGCACCGGAACCCGAAGATGATCCGGGGGCGGTGCATTCCTACATCCTGCTGGACCGAACCGGCTCCATGAGCAGCATCTGGGATGAAGCGCTCACTTCTGTAAACGCCTACGCCGCCAGCGTTGGCGAAGCCGACGAGGGAGAGATCGAAGGCGATGACATCAAGACAGATGTCACGCTCGCCATATTCGACTATCAGGATGGCATGCAGTTTGACGTGCTGCGCGACAAGGTGACGGCAGAAAACTGGACTAACGTCACAAACGACGAAGCCAATCCACGCGGCATGACCCCCCTGTTCGATGCCATCGGACGCATCGTCTCCCGNGCCGAGGCAGACAATCCTGAAAAGGCCGTGATCGTNATCATGACCGATGGCCTTGAGAATTCTTCCCGTGAACTGACCAAGGATGGNGCAAAAGCTGCGCTNGATCGCGCCGAGGCCAAGGGTTGGGAAGTCGTTTTCCTGGGCGCAGAATTCGCCCGGTTCGATGATGCAGAGGCCGTCGGCGTATCTGCATCCAAGACCATGGCCGTNGGACAGGGCTCGATGAGAGAGTCCATGTCTGCGCTCGCGAAGAAGTCGCGGGCCTATGGCAAGGGAGAAGAAGCNGAAATCATCTTCGANGAAGAAGATCGTGCGATTGCTGATGAGGAAGGCGTGAAACAACGCAAGGGACAGTAACGGGGACGACCGGGAGCCGGGCTCCCTGTCTTCCTCGCGGCCCGCTTCCATTAAAAAGGCCCGCCCCTTTTCGGGAGCGGGCCTTGAAGCGTTCCTGAAAGGCTTTGGCCGATCAGCGCGGCGACATGCGGATCGCGCCGTCGAGNCGGACGTCTTCACCGTTGAAGTAGCCGTTCTTGATCATTTCGCAGGCGAGCGAGGCATACTCGTCCGGATTACCAAGACGGGCCGGGTTCGGCACGGAAGCGGCCAGCGCCTGTTTCACATTGTCCGGTGCGCCCTGCATGAGCGGCGTGTCGAAGATGCCCGGCAGGATCGTGTTCACACGGATCAGTTCACGCGACAGGTCACGTGCNATCGGCAGNGTCATGCCAACCNCGCCGCCCTTGGAGGCAGAGTANGCAGCCTGNCCCATCTGTCCGTCTTCAGCCGCGACAGATGCGGTGTTCACAATCGCGCCGCGCTCACCTTCGATCGGGTCCAGTGTCATCATGCCAGCGGCAGATTTGGCGATGCAACGGAAGGTACCNACCAGATTGATCTGGATAATCANGTCAAACTTATCGAGCGGGAAATGCTTGATCTCGCCGGTTTCCTTGTTGCGGCTGGCGGTCTTGATCGCGTTGCCGGTGCCCGCGCAGTTCACAAGGATACGCTCCTGGCCGTTTGCCGCGCGAGCCTTTTCAAAGCCGGCATCAACAGACGCCTCATCGGTGACGTTCACTTTGCAGAAAACGCCGCCAAGCTCGCTGGCGAGAGCTTCACCTTTTTCTTCGTTCAGGTCGAACAGGGCAACTTTGACGCCTTGTGCGGCCAGTTTGCGGGCTGTCGCTGCGCCGAGACCAGACGCACCGCCGGTGATGACTGCAGAGATGTTAGAGTTCAGTTCCATGGGCTGCTGCCCTCCCTTGTTTTTGTTGATACACTACTGGTCTATAGTGCTGACAGGAGTTCGCAATGTCTGACGCAGCGGAAATAATAAACATGGTGCAGGACGCCNATGGCNGGTTCACGCCGCAATCGGTGGAGCGTATGGAGCGCGGCGCGAAAGGCCTCGTNCCGAAANTGCTGANAGTCGCCGGAAAGATACCGTTTGCGGATGACCTAGCGGCAGCCTATTTCGCNGCGCGCGATCCNGACACGCCACTCAAGGCAAAAGGCGTTCTGTTTGCGGCGGCGGCCTATTTCGTGATGCCAATCGATCTGATGCCGGATTTCCTGGCCGGGCTTGGCTTTACGGACGACGCAACCGTGCTCGCCACAGCGCTCGGCATTGTGGGCATGCATGTGAAGGACGTGCATCGCGGAATGGCGCGCCGCCTGCTGCGCATGCCCGAACCAGTCAGNCGCGAAGACTGATCCAGTGACACTCTCAACCGGCGTCCTGCTCGCATCGATCGCTCTCGGCGTCCTGTACGGCGTCGCATTCTGCTGGCGTCCGCACAGCCTGCTCAAACTGATTGTGAAAACCGGCTCCACCGCCCTGCTCGCGCTNTGGGCATATTTGCTNGGCGGCCCGGTCCTGCTGGTGGCTGGGCTGGCTNTGAGCNCTCTTGGCGATTTCTTCCTTGAGGCTGATGAGAACGACAAATTCCTGCTGCCCGGCATGGCCGCATTCTTCGCGGCGCATGTNGCCTATATTGCGCTGTTCTGGGCCCTGCCACANGCAGATCGGACGCTCTTGATCCTNGCCGCACAGATTGGCCTCATCGCCTGCGGCGTCGTCTTTATCCGCTGGCTCGCGCCGTGGGTNACGAAAGACATGCGCTTNCCGGTGATCGGATACGGCGCGATCATCCTGATGATGGGCGCAGCGGCACTCCGGCTAGACCCCACCTATCTTCCCGTGCTTCTGGGCGCGCTCATGTTCATCGCGTCAGATGTGATCCTGTCGTTTCAATTGTTTGTCAGGCCAGCAGATGCACCGAAACGCGCCCTGCCCTCTATCGCGCTCTGGTTTCTCTATTATGGGGGTCAGGCGCTGATCGCCTGGGGCGTGCTCCGCAACCTCGCCTAGCGGGGCCGATCGCCATTGACCGTGGCGCGGCGCATATGCCGACGATGGCCGTGATAATCATTCAGCGCGTAGTGCCAGACACAGCGATTNTCCCACATGGTCANATCGCCCGCCTGCCAGCGCACGCGGCANGTATTGCGCTCCTCGCGCGACAGGTCGAACAGATAGGTCAGCANAGGGCGGCTCTCTTTCCGGCTCCAGCCAGCAAAACGCAGCGTGAAGGCCGGATTGACGAACAGCCCCTTGCGGCCAGTTTGCGGATGGGTGCGGATCACNGGATGTTCGAATTCCGGCGCATCNGGCGCNGATTTCGCGTCCATCGACTGGCGCACCGCCGCCGAATAGCCATCNGCGCCNTATTCCTTGCTGGCCGTATGGATGGCCGTCATGCCCTCCAGCGTCTTCTTCAACCCGTCAGACAGGCGGTCGTAGGCGGCCTGTTGGTCAGCAAACAGCGTGTCCCCACCATAGGGCGGCACTTCGATGGCGTGCAGCACAGAGCCAAGGGCAGGCTCCTCCAGAAAGCTCATGTCGGAATGCCAGCCGCCGCCGAAATTGGTTTTCTCGTCCGGTTCCTTGATGATTTCCAGCAGCTCCGGATGGCCGTCCATGCCCTTCACATACGGGTGTATATTCAGCGTGCCGAACCGCCGCGCGAAATCCTTCTGCTGGTCCGGCGTCAGCCCGTTCTGGCCGCGCAAAACGATCACCTTGTGATCGAGAAACGCCTGATGGATCTCATCGAACTCGGCATTCGACAGGCCGCTGAGAAGGTCTGCCCCGAAGATTTCGGCGCCGAGAGTGCCCGACAATGGCTGAATGGTCAGGGTCATGCGCTCTACTGAACCACCGACCTGCACACGACGCAATATTGTCATTTGCGCCCGCCAAGGAAATGTGAGACAGACGCGGCGGGCCAGGCGCCCCCAACGGCGCTCAGCCTATCTGTGAGGATAGGAGTAAAACAGATGACCGATGTCGCCAAACCCGGCGTGCTGCCAGCATGCCCGCATTTTTCTTCCGGACCGACCGCAAAGCGCCCCGGATTTTCCCTTCAAAATCTTGAAACCGCCGCCTTGGGCCGTTCGCACCGCTCTGCCGATGCGAAGAAGAAGCTGAAAGCCGCGATCGATCGCACGAAAAGCATTCTGGGCATTCCGGATGATTATCGCGTGGCCATCGTGCCGGCGTCCGATACGGGCGCGGTCGAGATGTGCATGTGGTCCATGCTGGGCGCAAAGCCTGTGGACGTGTTCGCCTGGGAAAGCTTTGGCCAGGACTGGGTTACCGACGCGACCAAGCAATTGAAGCTTGCTGACTGCAACACCTATATCGGCGATTACGGCGAGTTGCCGCCTTTCGAAAAGGCACGCGACGATGCCGACATCATCTTCACATGGAACGGCACCACGTCCGGCGTGCGCGTGCGCAATGCCGACTGGATCAAGCCAAACCCGGACCGTGTCGTGATATGCGACGCGACCTCTGCTGCCTTTGCACAGGACATCGAATGGGAAAAGCTCGATGTCATCACCTATTCCTGGCAGAAATGCCTGGGCGGTGAAGCAGCTCACGGGATGTTGATCCTGTCACCGAACGCCGTCCGCCGTCTGGAAACCTACACGCCAGACCGCCCGCTGCCGAAAATCTTCCGCATGACCAAGGGCGGAAAGCTGAACGAAGACCTGTTTCAGGGCGCAACAATCAACACGCCCTCCATGCTATGCGTGGAAGACTATCTTCAGGCGCTCGACTGGTGCGAGAGCCTTGGTGGCTGGACGGGCATGAAGGCTCGCTCCGATGAGAGCCTTGCCCATCTGACGGACTGGGTCGCGAAAACCGACTGGATCGATTTCCTCTGTCCGGATGCGGATCTTCGTTCGAACACAGGCGTTACACTGACAATCACGGATTCGCGCGTTGCCGGTCTGGACGAAGCGGGCCAGCGTGCCTTCGTCAAGGCGATGATGAAACGGCTCGAAGCTGAGAACGCATGCTATGACGCTGCCGGTTACGCCAAGGCCCCTCCGGGACTGCGCATCTGGTGTGGCGGCTCTGTTGAGCCATCCGACGTCGCCAAGCTGACACCGTGGCTCGACTGGGCCTTCGCTCAAGAAGTCGCGGCACTGTAAGGCCACGTCCAGACTTGCTTTTCCTGCCCTCTCTCATCCTCGGCCCTGCTGAGGATGGGGGACGCAGCCCTCAATGCTCATGAAGAGACAGACACATGACCAAAGTCCTGATCGCTGACAAACTCAGCCCCGCCGCCGTCGATATTTTCAAGGCGCGCGGAATCGAAACCGACATCAAGGTTGGCCTTTCAAAAGAAGAGCTGATCGAGATCATTCCACAATATGACGGCCTTGCCGTTCGTTCTGCCTGTAAACCGGATGCAGACGTCATTGCCGCCGCTGACAATCTGAAAGTCATTGGCCGCGCCGGAATTGGTGTCGACAATATCGACATCAAAGCCGCCACCGCCAAAGGCGTGGTGGTCATGAACACGCCATTCGGCAACGCCATCACGACGGCAGAACACGCCATCGCCATGATGTTTGCTGCAGCCCGCCAGATCCCGGCCGCCAATGCCCGCACACAAGCTGGCGAATGGCCGAAGAAAGACTTCATGGGAACGGAAGTTTCCTACAAGACACTTGGTCTGATCGGTTGCGGCAATATCGGCAGCCGCGTTGCCGAGCGCGCCATTGGCCTGAAGATGAAAGTGGCCGCATATGACCCGTTCCTGACGGAAGAGCGCGCCGTTGAACTGGGCGTTGAAAAGGTCGAGCTTGAAGAATTGCTCGCCCGCGCAGATGTCATCACGCTGCACGTTCCGCTTACAGATCAAACCCGCAATGTCCTGTCCCGAGAGGCGCTTGAGAAAACCAAGAAGGGCGTCATCCTCGTCAATTGTGCCCGGGGCGGCCTGGTCGACGAGCTCGCGGTGAAAGATTTGCTGGAAAGCGGCCATATCTCTGCTGCAGCCTTCGACGTATTCGCCGAGGAACCGGCGAAAGAGCACGCCCTGTTTGGCACGCCAAACTTCATCGCTACGCCGCACCTTGGCGCGGCGACGACTGAAGCACAGGAAAACGTCGCCCTTCAGGTGGCGGAGCAAATGGCCGACTATCTGCTTTCCGGCGCGGTCACGAATGCGCTGAACATGCCGTCCATCACCGCTGAAGAAGCCCCGCGTATCAAGCCGTTCGCAACGCTGGCCGAAAAAATTGGCAGCTTCGCCGGTCAGATCTCTGACTTCGGCTATGACGAAGTCGTCATCGAGTATGAAGGCGAAGTGGCTGACCTGAACCGCAAGCCGCTGACGGCCGCCCTGCTCGCAGGTCTGCTGCGTGCCTCCCGCGGCGATGTGAACATGGTCTCCGCCCCGGCCATACTGGCCGATAGCGGCGTCAAGCTGACCGAAACGAAGACTGAGGACAGCCCGGTCTATGACAGCCTGATCCGCATCAAGGTGAAAACCAAAGCGACCAAGAACGCCCCCGAAGGCGGCTGGCGGACACTGGCCGGCACGATCATCGCCGGACAGCCGCGCATCGTCGAAGTGAAGGGCATGGCGCTGGAAGGCGACTTCTCGCCGGTCATGCTCTACATCAACAATCTGGACACGCCGGGCTTCATCGGTGCGCTGGGCCAGATGCTGGGCGAAGCCAACATCAACATCGCCACTTTCCATCTCGGCCGCACAGCTGCTGGAGAAGAAGCGATCGCGCTCGTCGGAGTAGACGCTGTTCCGCCAACCGACATGATCGAGAAGCTCGATGCGCTGCCGCAAGTTCGTTATGCGAAAGCGCTGACATTCTAAGCCAGAGCGGCGCGTTTCATACGCGCAGCGCATAGATACTATGCTTCAAGGGCGGGCTGATCGGCGGATCGGCCCGCCCTATCTGCTCCTTTCAACACGCAAAGGAGTTCTCAAATGGCCAAGATCGCCATCGTTTNTCATTCAGGCTACGGCCATACAGCCAAGGTCGCCGAACACGTCCGGAAAGGCGCTGCCAGCACCGGTGCGGAGGTCACGCTCTACAAAGCCGAAGATCTCGCCTCCCCCGAATCAGGCCCCTGGAATGAGCTGAACGCCGCAGATGGCATCATTTTCGGTGCGCCGACCTATATGGGCTCGGCCTCTGCCCAGATGAAACAATTCCTCGATGCCACTTCCAAGGCATGGTTCACCGACGCCTGGAAAGACAAGATTGCTGCTGGTTTCACCAATTCCGGTTCGCTCGCAGGTGACAAATCCAGCACGCTGAACCAATTCTCCACCATCGCCGCCCAGCATGGCATGGTCTGGGTGAATTTCGGTTTGAAATCAGGATTCAACGCCTCCGGACACGACTTCGCCGGCGCCCTGAACCGTGCCGGCTTCTATAATGGCCTTGCTACCCAGGCGATGACTGACCTGTCCGCTGAGGAAGGCCCCGACGCCTCAGACCTGAAGACAGCCGAGCTGTTTGGCGAGCGTGTCGCAAATGCCACCCTGCGCTGGGTTCGCGGCGCAGCCTGACGGAACGGAGTTGACGGCGCGGCGTTCGCTCCCTTCATTGGGGAAAATTACATAGGGTTAACATATGAAACGCGCCGTCTCGCTCCTGCTTTGCTCGTCCATTCTTGCTNCAGGNGNNGCTAGCGCCGACATTCTCAGTGAAGCGCGTTTCGGCGTCATGCAGGAGAATATCTGCATCCTCGATTGCGACAATGCGAACAAGGAGCCCGGCCAGAACATCAGCGCCGAGCTCCTCTTCGCCTCTCCTGACTTTCTCGACCTGATCTGGAGCCCGAAGCCCTATGTGATGGGCAGCCTGAACACGCAGGGTGACACGAGCTTCGGCGGGTTCGGCCTGCACTGGTCGTTCGATTTTGCCGACAAATGGGCCTTCGAGCCGAGCGTCGGCTATGTCATCCATGATGGCGAACTGGCCAGCCCCTTCCCTCAAGGCGACCCGCGCGGCGACGCGTTCACCGANGAACACGTCCTNTTCGGCTCGCGNGANTTGTTCCGCACGACATTCGGCCTTCATTACGAGATCAACGAGACCTGGGGGGCGGAGCTGCTCTACGAGCACCTCAGCCACGGTCAGATCCTCGGCAATGGCCGCAATCAGGGCATCGACAATATCGGGCTGCGCGCCACCTACGCATTCGGGAATTAAGCCCTCCCGCTGCGGAACCCCTTGTGAAACGCAGGCGTCGTGACACTCTTCCTCCCATAAAAATAATGGGAGGAAACACGCATGCCGGACAAGCACATTGTCATTNTCGGCGCTGGCCTTGGCGGGCTGACCGCCGCCATCAAGCTGCAGGAAGCCGGCTACGACTTCACAATACTGGAACAGGCGGGCCGTGTCGGCGGCACCTGGGCGCAAAACACCTATCCGGGCTGCGCCTGCGATGTGCCCGTGGCGGCCTACCAGCTGTCATTCGCCCAGTCGATGAACTGGACCCGCGTGTATCCNCAACAGCCTGAAATCCAGGCCTATGCCGAAGAGATCACGGACCGCTACCAGCTGCGCCCGAACCTCCGCCTGAACGAGGCCGCAGAAAAGGCTGTCTGGGATGAAGCGACGAAGATGTGGACCATCACCACCTCCAAGGGTGAAACGCTGACCGCTGACGCGGTGATCGGCGCGCTGGGCCAGTTGAACCGCCCCTTCTGGCCGGANATTCCCGGCAAGGACAGNTTCAANGGNNCNNTNATGCATTCTGCCGAATGGGANCATTCGGTTGAACTNGANGNCAAGCGGATCGGCATTNTNGGCTCNGCCGCCAGCGCNGTGCAGATCATNCCCGAAGTCGCNAANACCTGCGCCAANGTCGGNGTNTTCCAGCGCTCGCCCAACTGGGTCATCCCACGCAATGACCGCTTCATCTCGCCAGAGGAGATGGCGCTGATGTTCACCATTCCGGACAAGGCGATGGAATTCGCAGAAATGAACCGCAAGCTGATCTATGAGAATGCGGACTATTTCTTCTGGCAGGCCTTTGAATGGACACCGGAAGGCCGGGCGCACTTTACGCGCCTCGCCACGGATCATTTGCACGAGCAAGTGCCGGATGAAGAGATGCGCAAGAAACTGACGCCGGATTATCCCGTCGGCTGCCGCCGCATCCTGATCTCGGACGACTACTTCACCACACTGATGCAGTCGAATGTCGACCTGATCACGGATCACATCGCAGAGATCGTGCCGGACGGCATCAAAACCGTGGACGGAAAGACCCACGAATACGACGTGCTGGCGTTCGCCACCGGATTCGAGACCACAGGCTGGCGCTGGTCGGTCGATGTCATCGGCCGCGATGGCCAGTCGATCACCGACGCTTGGGAAGACGGCCCCGAAGCCTATCTCGGCATCACCGTGACGGGCTTCCCGAACTTCTTTGTCCTCTACGGCCCAAACACCAATCTCGGCCACAACTCCATCACCTTCATGCTGGAGCGTCAGGTGGAATACACGCTCAAGGCGCTGCAGGCGCTCGACGAAAAAGGCGCCGCCGCGCTTGTGCCGACCGAAGCCGCACAGGCCGCCTACAATGCTGACCTTCAGGAAAAGCTCGGCAAGACGGTCTGGGCCGACCCGGCCTGCAACAGCTGGTACAAGACCGGCACCGGCAAGATCACCCAGAACTGGAGCGGCCACACCCGCGCCTACGCCGACGCCGTCGCGGAGGTGAAGCTGGAGGATTATGAGCTGGTGCCATAAGGGCCCCGGTCACTGGGCCCCAATCACGGGCATCGCCGTACATAAAGCCCGCCAAAATTCCGTGTCGCCATTCCTGCTCAATTGATATATTCATATAACAATATGANTTCGAGCGAGATCGGAGACGNGTGNATGGCGAATTGTGGATATGTAACCCTGCCCAATGGGCGCCAGATTCACTTCCGCGCCGAAGGCTCCGGCCCGCCCTTGCTCGTCCTGCACCCTTCGCCGCAGCATTCCGGGGCGATGGGCGCCGCCCTCAACGCCTTCTCCCCGCTTTGCACCTGTATCGCGATGGATACGCCCGGCTATGGCTGGTCGGATGCGGTCGCGCTGGAAACGNCCACAGTTTCCGACTACGCNATCGTGCTCAATGACGCGATGACGGCACTCGGCTTTGACCGATACTTTGTCTACGGCGCTGCCACGGGTGCGCAGTTCGCGGCAGAACTCGGCAAGCTCTATCCGGATCGCGCCAGATTCGTGATGCTGGATTCCAACGGCCACATCTCCGATGAAATGGCGACGCGCCTGATCGACAATGGCTATTTCGCGGATGTTACGCCGCGCCGGGATGGCGGCCACCTGCTGACCTATTGGGACATGTGTCGCCAATTGTTCTTCTCTTTCCCGTGGAACTCGGATGATCCGGCCGAACGCCTGGGGCTGGACCTTGCGCCGGCTGACATGACGCATGCGATATTCCTGCGATACCTGCTCGCGGGGAAAGATTACGCCAAAGCCTACAAGGCTGCGCTCCACTCCGAGAAACGAGCGCATCTTGATGGGCTGAATGTCCCCTCCATCATGACCCGCTGGGAAGGAAGCCCGGTAAAAAACATTGCGGACGACCTCATAAACATGGGCCTGCCTGAATGCATCACCGTCCATTATGCTGGCGCTGGTCTCGATGCGCGCTACGGTGTTCAGGCAGACGCCCTGAAACAACAAATCGCGACGCAGGCCCTTCCGTCTACAAACGCAGGTTCGCTGGTCAAACCTGACCCGTCGACAGATCTCCGCCGAACCTATCTGTGNACGNATTTCGGCCAGCTTCACGCCTACCGCCTTGGCGGTGGCAGTCAGNCGCCCCTGGTCCTGCTGCATGCTGCGGGGCAATCCGGCGNGCAAATGCTGGGNCAGGCCGCGGNGCTGGCAAAGGACCGCCCGGTNTGGGTGATTGACCTGCCCCATCATGGCGGCTCATTCGATCTGCCTGAAGGTGGAACGATCAGCCTGGACACGCTCGCCACCTACATTCAGCTCGGCCTGAAATCTGCNGGGNTCGACCATGCCGNCTTCACTGGCCGTGGCCTCGGCGGCGCCATCGCTGGCAAAATCTCCGGAAACACAGCGACCGCCGCCGTACCGCCAGCCCATCATGAAGACCTGCCGGACCTGGCACCGCAGGATGATGGTACGCACCTGATCAGGGCATGGTCCACGTGCCGCGACATGGCAATCTTCCATCCCTTCTGGGATCATCGCGTAGCGGCCCAGCGCGACACCCCGCTCGACCTCTCGCCCGCAATCCTCCATGCAAAGACGGCGGACATGTTGCGGGTCGGCGCCAGATGGCGGGAGTTCATGCAGCTGGAACTCGCCGAAGCAGGCCTTTCAGGCATCGCATAACCGGGCAGATCCCAGCACGCAGTTCCGCGCCTTATCCGTCTGAGACGTCCTGCTTCCACACTTGGTGGCATGAGCAAGGATTCCTCCTTCATCGCCATGGGGCTTGGNCTGGNAGAGCACGCGCTGCTCGATGTGATCGCGCGGGACAATCTGCATTTGCGGCCCGTACACATGCCGCGCACGCGGCGCGCCCGGGCCAATGGCCGGTTGAAACTGATCGAGCAAATTGTCCGACGATTGATCGCCATGATGGCGCTCGGCCTGCATGTTGTCTTTGCACCGCCGAAACAACGCGCGCCCTCGCCAGATTTGCCGGACGGCGTGGAGATAGTCNTATTTCCCGGCGCGGTGGAGTATCATCTCACCCTCCNGCCAGCCTCACAACANCTCAACCTATCAGANCCGTTTCCAGAAATTGCACGCAATGGTTGTGCGCGTGCCGGCCCGGTCTCCACGGCCAGATTGCTCGCCCGCGTCCGGGCGCTTCATCGCCTCCTGAAATCTCCTGAAGCTGCCGCCAAACGTCTCGCCCGCAGCTTCCAGCGCCTCAAGGCAAAGGGCCGCCCCAGCCCGGTGGCGGGTCCTGCGCCGAATGCGTTTCGCCTCAACGCCGAGCTTGGCGCACTCTCGACCGCCCTTCCCGGTCTGCTGAACGCAAGGCTNNTGTCGGCCTGGACTGATTCCGGCTGAGCCAGCCGACAATGCGCCCACCCTGCCGGAACGCACNCCGCGTCTCCGGTCACAGGAGAATCCGCTCCCGCCTGCGACAAAGGTATTTCACTCTTCCCCTTGCAATTGCCGCTCAAATCCTGCCCAAGTCCCGGCGGACTTTCAGGAGCAGGAATCATGGCCGGAGTAGTGGTTGTCGGGGCCCAGTGGGGCGACGAAGGCAAGGGCAAAATCGTCGATTGGCTATCCAGCCGCGCCGATGTCGTGGTGCGCTTTCAGGGCGGCCACAATGCCGGCCACACGCTGGTTATTGACGGCAAGACGTTCAAGCTGGCGCTGCTGCCCTCCGGCCTCGTGCGCGGCGGCAANCTCTCNGTCATTGGCAATGGCGTCGTGGTTGATCCGTGGCACATGCTGGAAGAGATCGACGGCATCCGCGCGCAAGGCGTTGATGTGACGCCGGAAACCCTGATCCTGTCTGATAATGCCTCCCTTATCCTGCCCTGGCACAAGGACATCGACGCTGCCCGTGAAGGCGCGCTCGGCGCTGGCCAGATCGGCACGACAAAGCGCGGCATCGGCCCGGCCTATGAAGACCGCGTNGGCCGCCGCGCCATTCGCGTCGCAGATNTGGCAGATCCGGCCGCACTGGACCTGAAGATCGAGCGCCTGCTCGCCCACCACCGCCCACTGCGCGCCGGTGTTGGCCTGCCAGAGCCAGACGGCCCGGCGCTGAAGGCTGAATTGCTGAAAATTGCTGACAAGATCCTGTCCTACGCACAGCCGGTCTGGAAGCTGCTGGATGAGGAAGTCCGCGCTGGAAAGCGAATCCTGTTCGAAGGCGCTCAAGGCGTGATGCTGGACGTTGACCACGGCACCTATCCCTTTGTGACCTCTTCAAACGTGGTCGCCGGAAACGCATCTGCCGGATCGGGCGTCGGCCCCGGCGCAATCTCCTACGTTCTCGGCCTCGCAAAGGCCTACACCACCCGCGTCGGCGCGGGCCCCTTCCCCACAGAACAAGACAATGAGATTGGCGAACGNCTCGGCACGATCGGCCGCGAAGTTGGCGTGAACACGGGCCGTGCGCGTCGTTGCGGCTGGTTTGACAGCGTCATGGTCCGTCAGGCCTGCGCCACCTCCGGCGTCAACGGCCTCGCCCTGACCAAGCTGGACGTGCTGGACGGGTTTGACGAGATCAAGGTCTGCGTCGCCTACAAGCTGAACGGCAAGGAAATCGATTACTATCCTGCTGGCCTCACCGACCAGGCCGCTGTCGAACCGATCTATGAAACCATGCCCGGCTGGAAGGATTCGACTAAGGGCGCACGCTCCTGGGCCGATCTGCCGGCCGAAGCCGTCAAATATGTTCGCCGTCTGGAAGAACTTGTCGGAAAGCCCTGCGCCCTCGTCTCCACCTC
>NZ_NHCK01000069.1:0-14982 GCF_002172815.1 Hyphomonas sp. TMED31
GCTGACGGCATCAATCGCGGTTTCTTCACGCTTGCGGGCTTTCACCTCGATAAACACGACCGTACCGGACTTTTCCGCGATCAGATCAACCTCACCCACCGGTGTGCGCACGCGGTGCGCGAGGATGCGATAGCCCTTGAGGCGTAGAAAGAGAGCGGCATAGGTTTCACCGGTACGGCCACGCTTTTCGGCGGCCGTGCGTTTGTCGCTTGGGCGTCGCGCGTCAGCCATCGGCCTTCAATTGCAAGGCGCGCTGATAAACCTCCCGCTTGGGCAGGCCGAGCGCTTCGGCAACGGCATTGGCGGCGGCCTTGGTCGGTTGGTCCTGCAGGGCGTCGCGCAGGGCAGCGTCCAGGCCTTCGGCAGTCACTTCCGCTTCGCCCGGTGGGCCGACGAGCAGCACGATTTCCCCGCGTGGCGGGCC
This sequence comes from Hyphomonas sp. TMED31, assembly GCF_002172815.1. NCBI lineage: Bacteria > Pseudomonadati > Pseudomonadota > Alphaproteobacteria > Hyphomonadales > Hyphomonadaceae > Hyphomonas > Hyphomonas sp. TMED31. The sequence goes on from NZ_NHCK01000069.1 coordinate 425, forward strand.
GGCTTCGGCATAGTGCGCGGCAAGGTCTGCCAGCGTGCCGCGCCGCGTTTCCTCGAACAGTTTGGTCAGCTCCCGGGTCACCGCAGCGTCACGCGGTCCGAGCACGGCAGCAAGGTCTGCCAGCGCGTCGGCAAGACGGGGGCCACTTTCATAGAAGATCAGCGTGCCCGGCACAGCTTTCAGCGCNTCNGCNGCAGANTTNCGNGCGCCGGATTTNGGCGGCAGGAAGCCCGCGAACAGGAATTTGTCACTTGGCAAGCCACTGGCCACGAGACCAGCCAGCATGGCCGATGCNCCCGGCACGGGGATGACCTTTACGCCGGCCTCAAGCGCTTCATGCGCCAGCTTCCAGCCCGGATCCGAGACAAGCGGCGTACCAGCGTCAGAGATCAACGCGATCCTGGCGCCGTCCTGCAAGGCCGAGATCAGGCCCGGTCTCCGTTCCGCCCCATTGTGGTCATGATAGGGGCTGAGCCGCGCTTTAATCCCATAGGCCGACATCAGCTTTCCGGCGACGCGCGTGTCCTCTGCCAGAACCTCATCGGCAGCGGCCAGCACGTCGAGTGCGCGCAGGGTGATGTCGCGCAGATTGCCGATCGGGGTGGAAACCACATAGAGACCCGGATCCAGAGATACAGCCGGTTGCCCCTTGGGGTGGCCGGGCCTAGAGTCGGCGGAGGCGGGAATCGCCCCGGAGTCAGAAGGATCAGGAGATGACATTGCTTCAACCATTGCTCAGGAAGCTTCCCGCGCCAAGTCTTCTGTTGGCTTCGCTGCTTCTGGCCACAGCCTGTGCCACAGCGCCAGCGCGCCAGCCAGTGCCGATTGGCACCGGACAGCCGCGTGACGAACCGGTTACCGGTGTCCCTCGGGATCTTGGCGATGTGCCGGGCGAAGAAATCGAAATCACTGACATTGAAGATCTCGACGACATGCGCCGGGGACGGGGAGACCGGGGCCTGACACCACCCTTCATGCAGGGCCGTGAGATCAAGCGCGCCGCTGTGCTGCTGCCTTTCTCTCACCCGAACGCGAATGTTCGCGCCGAGGCTGAAAGCATGCTCGCCGGAATTGAGCTGGCGCTGTTCGAATATGCCGACAAGGATTTCCTGATCATCCCAAAGGACACCGCCGGCAAGACGTCTGTTGCGGAAGCGCGCCTTGATGAAGCCTTTGAAGACAAGGTGGATGTTGTTCTAGGCCCGCTCTTTGGGGCGAATGTGAAAACCGTGCGGGAAAAAGCCCGCAAGGAAGACGTGCCGGTTATCGGCTTCTCGAATGACCGGTCTGCCGCCGGGGGCGGGGCCTATCTCGCTTCAATCACGCCTGACGAAGAAGTGCGGCGTGTGATGGAGTATGTCGCGTCGCGCGGCGTGGATACGTTCGTTTTCCTGGGGCCACGCTCTGAGTATGGCCGCCAGATCGAAGCGGCGATGCGTTATGAAGCCCCGCGTCTGGGCGCGGTGCTGGCTGCCTCGGCATTTTACGGCGAAGACAGCGGCGCTGGCGCTGAAGCGCGTCAGATCGCCAATGTTCTCAAGAATGAACTGTCCGGGCGTCTGGATCGTGTCGCTGTGATGATTCCGGAGCGCGGAGTGAAACTGCTGTCTGTCGCGCCGTTGCTGCCATATAATGGCGTCGACATGCGTCAGGTGAAGCTGATCGGTACGTCATACTGGGACGATTCCAGCATCTGGCGTGAGCCAACCCTGCGCGGCGGTTATTACGCCTCGACTGATCCCAATAACAAGACGGCCTTCACCCAGACCTATCGCCGGATTTATGGCCGCGCGCCGACTGACCTGGCTGCATTGGCCTATGATGCCGCAGCGCTGACCGTCCGTCTGGCCGCCGATGACAGCCTGACCTATGGCGGCGTGACCGATCCCGACGGCTTCTTCGGCGTAAATGGCCTGTTCCGCTTCCGCATTGACGGCACATCCGAGCGTGGCCTGGCCGTGATGCAGATTCAGCCCGGCGGGGCAGAACTGGTCGAGGGGGGTGTGCAATCCTTCCCGACAACGCCTGTTGGCCCCAGCTGATACCCGTCCTGACGCTGCGCGACCTGTGACGATCCCTTGCACGTCGCGCAGTGCTCCCCCACATGAGCGGCTGATGTGAGACAATCCTGGAAGACGATAGCCATTCCATGAGCAAGCGCGACTATTACGAGATTTTGGGCGTATCCAAGGATGCGGACGAGAAACAGCTGAAGTCCGCCTACCGCAAGCTGGCGATGAAGTATCATCCTGACCAGAATGCAGGGAATCCGGAAGCCGAAGAGAAATTCAAGGAAGTGGGCGAAGCCTACGCAATTCTGAGCGACGGCCAGAAGCGTGCCGCCTATGANCGGTTCGGGCATGGTGCCTTNGAAAATGGCGGCGGGGGCGGNGGCAACCCGTTCGGCCAGGGCGCCAATCCGGAAGACATCTTCTCCGACCTGTTCAGCCAGGTATTTGGTGCGGGCGGCTTTGGCGGCGGTCGTCGCCGGGGCGGGCCACAGCGCGGTTCGGACCTGCGCTACGATCTGGAAATCACGCTGGCCGAAGCCTGGGCCGGCAAGGAAGAAACCATCCATGTCCCGCAGGCCGTGCCCTGTACTGGGTGTGACGGGTCTGGCGCNGCGCCGGGCACACAGCCGGAAACCTGTGACACGTGTGACGGTGCGGGCCGCGTGCGCGCACAGCAAGGCTTCTTCACGATGGAGCGCACCTGCGTCCGCTGTGGCGGCAAGGGCAAGATCATCAAGAAGCCCTGCAAGGAATGTGGCGGCGTCGGTCAGGTCCGCGAAGAACGCAAGCTGCAAGTNAAGATCCCGGCAGGCGTGGAGAGCGGNATGCGCATCCGCNTGTCAGGTGAGGGCGAACCGGGCGAACTGGGCGGCCCGAGCGGCGACCTCTACATTTTCGTCGATGTTGTCGAACATGACATTTTCGAACGCGATGGCCCGAACCTCTATTGCCGCGCGCCGGTGCCGATGGCGACCGCNGCGCTGGGCGGCGAGATCGAGATCCCGACCATTGATGGTGGCCGCGCCCGTGTTGTCGTGCCGGAAGGCGCGCAGACAGGCCGCAAGCTGCGCCTGCGCGGCAAGGGCATGCCATCCGTGCGCCAGTCAGGCCATACGGGCGACNTGTTCGTGGAAATGTTTGTCGAAACGCCGCGAAACATGTCGGCTCGCCAGAAAGAGCTGATGCGCGAATTCTGCGAGTGCACCGGCGCTGACTGCCATCCGGAGAGCGAAGGCTTCCTCGGTCGCATCAAGCGCTTCTGGAGCGGCGACGGCGACGAGCACCGCCCGAACTAGCGGCACACCTCCACCCAATCCAGAACGGATGCGATCATCTCCTCGCGTGACCATGAAAAGGAATGGTCGCCCGAAAGAGTGAGCGTCGTGGCGTTCACGTCCGGGCTCTGTGTNTAAGCCTCCATGAGGGCCTGAACGACTGTCTCCAGCGGCACGGCTTCATCCTCGTCGGCTGCAATGATCAGCACGTTGCGTCCTGCAAACTCCGGCGCAATGGCCGCAATATCAAACGCGTCCCGATTTTCGATCAGCTCACGGACCAGCGCATCACCAGATGTTCCGGCCAGCATTTGCAGCGTNTCACCATAGGCGGAAAATCCGGCCTTCATNTCNGCGCTTGCGGAGATGGCGTCCGCCACGACTGCGAAGTTTGCCGGGGCGAGCCCCGCAGCGCACGCGATCGTCTCATCCTTTGCACCAGCAGCCAGCGCGGCGAACCCGCCCATCGAATGCCCGATCAGGATGATGTTGCCAGGATCGCTCCGGTAGGNGTCGGCGTTGGTGCGAACATGGTCAGCGGCTGAGGCCACATCTTCAATCACGTGCGTGAAGGAGAAATCGCCCTCGCTGCCCCACGCGCCGCGATAGTGAAAGAACAGGACATTGAATCCGTTCGCGCGGAGATCCTGAGCCAGGTCNAGATTCTTCTCGTTGCCCGGAAAGCCGTGCAACAGCAGAACGGTCGGGTGCGGGCCGGGGCCATCGGCAACATAGACAAGACCGTTCAACCGCTTGCCATGGCTCTGGAAATTCATTTCCACCAGCGCCGGTGGATGGTCCGCATCATGGGTGATGCCCGTTTCCGGCAGCACAGCGCTCTGGCCCGCACAGCCCGCGACACTGGTCATCACAAGCAGCGATGCGGCAATTCCTGTTATCTGTTTCATCCTGTTCTCCCTTTGCGCAATCTTACGCCAAACGTTCGCGGCTCCAAGCCTGTCGACGCGGAAGCCTTGCCCTGAATGGCGAACCCGGCCTATCTGCCGCGCGGAACACATATTGCGGTGGGCAGGGACATGAAGGCAGCAGGCATATTCAGGAAGGTCCAGAAGGGGCTGAACGATCTCTCCCGGTTTGAGCGGTGGATCTGGATCGGCGTGCTGGTCGTGCTGTTCGTCAGTACGGTCGTTCGCCTGACATCCGCTTTCTTCCCGCAATTTGCAAACTGGGCGAGTGAGGCAAGCGCGNTGAGCGCGTTCGTGTTCAACACGGTGGGGCTTGCGCAATCTGTGACGCTGACTCTCGTCGTCGCCCTGCCACTCTTGCGCTATCTGCTGACCCGCAACCCGGCCGAGAAGGTGGCTGAGCGGATCGTGAAGAAGCGCCAGCCGCACCTGATCAAGGATCTCAGCTCCCTGGCCGAGCTAGGCGAATTGCGCTTTCCCGCGCATGAGCTGGAAATCGTGTCGGACAATGACGCGCTGAAGGAATTCAGCCGCATGAACGCCGAGTGTTTCGAGGAAAGCGCAAACTATTCCGGGGACTATGTCGACAAGCTGTTGCGCAACACCAGCGTTCATGACCGCTATCCGCAAAGCTTTGCATTCGTGCTGGATGAAACCGGGGAACGGATGGGTATCTCCATGGTTATTCCGTTGAACCCGACTGCGACACATCTCTACAAGCGGGGTGTATTGTCAGATCACGATGTAATGGACATTCATGTCGCAGCAAAGGGGGAGCCATGCGACTGTATCCTCCTGTTTGCGATTGGTATGCTGACCACTTACCGCCCGGCCGGTGGCAAGGCCGATGGCTCCGCTGCCATCCGGCGGCTCGTGCGCAATCATGTCCACCATATCTGGAAGGTTGCGTCTGATTTCGATCTCGAAACCGTACCCTTCATCATGCAGGTCGAACGCCGCAGCATCCTGCGCATGGGCGAAATGTTCGGCTTCCGAAAGCTGGAGGGCAAGGGCGCGGATGGCGACCCATTGTTCGAGATCACCTGGCCGGAATTCAAGGACAATCTAGGCCAGTTCCTCGACGCAGACTAAGCCTTCGCAAAGGACGGGAACCGGCGCGTCTCTTCCATCGTTGATCTCGGCATTCATCATCCGAGAGAAACGTCCATGCCCTTCAGTTCCGCTCCCGATACGCTCTGTCGCGAAGGCGTGACGGCAGAGGCAATCGGTCTTGTGCGATCCGATCCGGCGGCCAAAGGCTGGACCCGCAAGCGCCGAGGGAAAGGTTTCACCTTCCAGGATGACAAAGGACAGACATTGAAGGGAAAGCGGGCGGAACGGTGCCGCGCGCTGGTGCTGCCGCCCGCCTGGAAAGACATCTGGATCTGTCCGAATCCGCGCGGCCATATTCAGGCGACAGGACGCGACGAAGCCGGCAGACTTCAGTATCGCTATCACCCAACATGGGCCGCTGCGCGCAACTCGGCCAAGTTTGACGATCTCATCGCCTTCGGACATGCCTTGCCGGAGCTGCGCCGCCGCGTCCGTCATGACCTGACCTATTCCGACTGTCCGAGAGAGGTGAGACTGGCCGCGATTGTTCGCTTGCTGGACAAGGGCGCCTTGCGGATTGGGCGTTCCGGCCGGAAGACCTATGGTGCGGTCAGCCTGCGAAAATCCCATGTGACGATTGAGGGCCAGCGTGTCATCTGTGCCTATAAGGGCAAAGGCGGGACACCTCGCCGGGTCCAGATGCGTGACAAGCTGCTTGCGAAGACACTGGACGGCTTTCTCGAAGAGCGAGGCGCTTTCCTGTTTCGCTGTCGGAAGGTTCGCCCAGTCGCTCAGGATGTGAACACCTATATCCAGGAGACTTTGGGATTAGCCTTCACGGCCAAGGATTTCCGGACGTGGAAGGGGAGCGTCGCCGCAGTGGATAGCCTGGCGTCCTGCGACCGCGTCACCATCAAGACCGTCACACAGGCAGCGGCTGACGCATTGGGGAATACGCCCGCCATCGCGAAGTCCTCCTACATTCACCCCATCATTCTTGAACTTGCGCGAGACAAATGCCGTCCCGAAACCTACTGCCGTGAGGCGGCCGGCCTGAAGGGCGAGGCATTGTTGCTATCGGTGCTGGAAAAATCCCAAAACTGACCGCGTAGCCCGCCGCCTGTCCATCGCGATTGCCCACCCGCCACAAGCCTCTATGGTGACGCCGGAACGGACAAGGTTTGGGAGGCAGGTGTGGACATTTCTCATCTCGATTGGGAACGGCGCGAATGGGTGCGTGAGGCGGTGCAGCGCATCAATGCAGACTTCAACAGGTCCGCAGACACGCATCTGATCAAGGTGGATCTGCCGGGCTTTGACGCGCAGACGCTTTACCTGAAAGACGAGTCCACCCACCCGACCGGCAGCCTCAAGCACAGGCTGGCACGCTCGCTTTATCTCTACGGTCTCTGCAATGGTTGGATCGGGCCAGACACGGTGATCGTGGAAAGTTCGTCCGGGTCAACGGCGGTCTCGGAAGCCTATTTTGCGCGTCTGCTTGGGCTGCGCTTCATCGCCGTGGTGCAGGAAGGTGTCTCGCGCAGCAAGATCGACCAGATCGCCTTCTATGGCGGCGAGACCCGCGCCGTACCCCCGGCTGACATCTATGCCGAGGCCGAGCGGATCGCGGCCGAACTCGGTGGACACTATATGGACCAGTTCACCTATGCCGAGCGCGTGACGGACTGGCGCGGAAACAACAACATTGCCGAAAGCCTGTTTTCCCAGCTCTCGATGGAGGCGCATGCCCTGCCGGATTGGGTCGTGATGAGCGCCGGCACGGGCGGCACCTCCGCCACGATCGGGCGCTACATTCGCTACCGTTGTGATATCTCAGCGAAGACCTCTCTCTGTGTCGCCGATCCTGAGAATTCTGTTTTTTACGATCATTTCGAAACGGGCGATCCGGATATCCGTAGCCAGAGCAAATCGCGTATTGAGGGGATCGGTCGCCCGCGCGTGGAGGCATCCTTCCGCCCCAGCGTGATTGACCGCATGATGCGCGTGCCGGATGCGGCATCCGTCGCAACGGTGCATTGGCTGCAGGAAATTCTCGGCAGGCGGTGCGGTGGCTCGACCGGCACGAATGTCTGGGCTGCGCTCACCCTCATGCGTGAGATGCGAGACGCGGGTAAGGCGGGCAGCGTTGCCACCCTCATCTGCGATGGCGGCGAGCGATATCTTGATACCTACTACAATTCTGATTGGATCAAGGCGCAGGGGCTGGACCTCGCGCCGTATCTGTCGCAATTGAAAGGCGCTTGAGCTTTGGAGGCGAGCTGATGGGCGTCACGATTTACCACAATCCCGAGTGCGGCACGTCCCGCAATGTCCTGGAAATCATCAAGGCCAGCGGGGAGGAGCCGGAAATCGTGCTTTACCTGCAGCGTGGCTGGACGCGGGAATTGCTGGCGGGTCTGCTGAGCGCGGCGGACCTGACACCGCGACAAGCATTGCGCACGTCGAAAAGCCCGGCTGAGGAACTTGGCCTGACCGATCCCTCGGTCGATGATTCCATCCTGTTCGAGGCGATGTTGAAACACCCGATCCTGGTGAACCGCCCCATCGTGGTCACAAAAAAAGGGACGGCGCTGTGCCGTCCCTCTGAAAAGGTGTTTGATCTGCTGGAAAATCCGCCGACAAGCTTCACCAAGGAAGACGGCGAGATCATCAGCCCGGCCTGAGGCTTCAGGCGGCTTCGGTTTCTGCCGGGGCTTTTTCCAGCCACACGCGCGCATCCGCCTCATCGGCAAGGTCGTAGACCTTCAGTTCGGTGTCTGGCAGCGCCACGGCTTGCATCTTGGCGGACTGGCGCACCCAGGGTTGGTCGGTAAGCACCGCCACTTTTCCAAACCGTTTTTGCAAGGCAAAGAACTCGGCCTTCCGGGACCAGTCGCTGGCAACCGTGTGCAGCGTGCCCAGATCCATGTGCTGTAACCGTACCAGCAGGCTGCCGGGGTCCTCCGCATCTGTCTGCTCCATCAACTGGTCCACGGCTTCCGGCATGGCTTCGGGGTTCAGGTCGCCCTGTGCGTCAATGGTGGTGAGGTCGTTGGTTTCAGCTTCAATGGTGTAAGGCATGAGTCTCCTGTTGGGGTTGCTTGTGTGTAAGCAACGCCCCGGCAAGCAGGGCGTTCCATAAAGTCTGCAGTCGGGTGCAGCAAAAAAAGCCCGGCCCAGGCGCACCTGGACCGGGAGAGGATTGAACGGATTGAACTGAGTTTCTGGGAGGAAATCTAGATCCGTTCAATGATGATTGCCGGGGCCATGCCGCCAGCGGCACACATGGTGACCAGACCATACCGGCCACCTGAGCGCTCCAGTTCGTCAAGCGCCGTGCCGATCAGGATGGAACCGGTTGCGCCAATCGGGTGGCCAAGCGCCATGGCGCCGCCATTGATGTTCACTTTCTCGCGGTCCAGGTCGAGATCGCGGATGAATTTCTCTGCCACAACCGAGAACGCCTCGTTGATTTCCCAGACGTCGATATCGTCCTTGCTCATGCCGGCTTTTTCCAGAACCTTCTTCGCAGCAGGCACCGGCGCGTTCAGCATCAGCGTTGGGCAGTCACCCATGTTCGCGGTGGCAACGATGCGCGCGCGCGGCTTCAGGCCGTTCTTGTCAGCATAGTCTTTCGAGGTGATCAGCAGGGCGGCAGCGCCATCCACAACACCGGAGGAGTTCCCGGCATGGTGAACATGGTTCATCTTGCCTTCGAGTTGCGGATACTTCTTCGTGACCATCTTGCCATAGGTGTTGCCCTGGTCATCGACCGGGATGTCCATGAACATGTTGAACACGGTCTTGAGGCCGGACAGGCTTTCCATCGTGGTGCCGGGGCGAGGGAATTCGTCCTTCTCCAGCGCCAGCGTGCCATCACGATTGTAGACCGGCACGACCGATTTATCGAAGCGGCCTTCATCCATCGCGCGCTTGGCGCGGTTCTGGCTGGTCACGGCAAGCTGGTCGACGGCTTCGCGATCGATGCCTTCCAGCGTCGCGATGGCGTCGGCACAGACACCTTGCTGCGATTGCGGGTGCAGCTCGCGCAGGTGAAGGTTTCCAGCGTCCATCATGGGCGGGTTTTTCGGGTCAGCGGTCGCCGCCGTGTAGCTCATCATCTCACAGCCGCCTGCGATGACACAGTCTTCCATGCCGGACATGATTTGCGCAGCCGCCAGCGAAACCGTCGTGATGCCAGAGCCGCAGAAGCGGTCCAGCGTCACGCCGGACGCTTTCACGTCAAAGCCTGCATCTAGAGCGGCCATGCGGCCCATGTCAGCGCCTTGGGCGCCGCGCTGGCTGGACGTGCCCCAGATGATGTCGTCCACCGTCGCCGTATCGAGATTGTTGCGGTCGCGGATTGCGCCGAGAACGGTTGCGCCCAGATGCTGCGGGTGCAGGTGCGCCAGCGATCCCTTGCCAACCTTGCCAATTCCGCGCGGCGTGCGCACGGCGTCAATGATATAGGCCTCGGCCATGTCCAGTGTCTCCCTCGAATTATCTGTTTCGACGCACTTTACGCGAACGTAAGCGTAAGACCACCCGTGACGTCGGGTTAGATGCGTCAACTGTTTTGCGGGGCAGGGAGACGCCGCCTTGGCCTCCGCATTTTGTCGGGAGGCCCGCTTGTGGCATACTGGCGGAAAAGGAAGCATCCATGGGAGGATTGCCAGCATCACGGGCCACGCGGCCTGGTCTCGCTCAGCAGCTTGTTCGGTTCAGCCTGCTGCTTGGTTTCCTTTTGTGTCTTCCCTTGCTGGCTTCCGGGAATACCAACATTCACCAGATCGTTCCGTTCGAGATGGATTCCGAAGATCGCCTGATCACGGAGTTGTCCTTCACAAACGGCGCGCGCGCTTCGGCCGTCATCGACACAGCGGCAACCCTGCCCATGATTGGTGGTGCGACCGCGCGCTCTGCCGGTGTCGCAGTTGTGGAGGGTGAAGAGCAGTTTGTCGAAGTGCTGGGCCTTGGTGGCCCGCAAATGTTTCCGCTGATTGACCTGCCCAGCCTTGGCGCCGGAACGGTTACGCTTCAGCGTGTGCCCGCTGCGCTCGACCGGAAGATCGCCGTGGAGGGCGTGCGCAATGTCTTCCCGATGAGCGCCATGACGGGCGATGTGGTGGATTTCGATTTCGACAGCAAACAGGTAACCGCCTATGACCGCCGCCCAATGGGGCGGATGCGGGAAATCCTTTGCAAACGGCCAATGGAGGTCCGCAACGGGCTCTATTTCGTCCCGGTAAAGATCAATGGGCATCGCGGCCTGGCCCTGATCGATACGGGGTCCACGATCACCTACATGAATTCCGCCTTTGCCGCGCTGGCGGGCACGCGGGTAAATGAGGAGGAAACCAAACGTCTGCATGGGGTGACGGGCGAGGGGTATGATATGCATGTTGCGCGCATATCCCGTTTCCAGCTTCACGAAGTAAAGATGAACAGCTTCAACATGGTCGTGTCAGACCCGGCCCTGTTCGAATACCTCGGCATGTCTGACGAGCCCGTCATGATCCTCGGCATGGATTTCCTTGCACAGTTCCGGGTGCAGATCGATCGCAAGAACGAGTTGCTCTATCTGCGCATTCGCCACAGCACCGCGCAGAAGTGTCAGGTCTGCATGGAGATGCAGACCTATCGCCGTCGCTGACCGGCTCTAGCCGAATGCCCCATAGGCATGCGTTACCGCCAGGCTGATGCCGTGAAGGGCGCGGTCAATCTCGTCCAGCGGCGCAATCACATCCTTGTGGATGCGGTCATAGCCATAGCTGGCCTGCGCCTTGGACTCATTGCCCGCCTCAGTCAGCGCCGTCAGGGGCGTGTCCTGATCGCGAGAGTGCGGGAAGATTTCGCGCAGCAAGCTGACCGCTTCGCCAATGCGCAGCTCAGCCACCATTTCAACCAGGTCGCGGCTGCTGGCATCATGCCGTTCAGACAGGCGGGGCAGGCCGCCGACAATCGAGAACGCTTTCATGATCAGCGCCTGACGCACCGCATGCAGAACATGCAGGTCCAGCCGACCTTCATGGCGCGCTTCGATCGACGGCGCAGACTGAAGCTGCGCAAGCAGTCGGTCGAACTTGCCGAGGTCTACGGACAGGAAGTTGGCAATCTGGTTCATCGAGACGGCCGTCTCTGTATTGCGCAGCGCATAATAGACCGCGCGATAGGNATTCGCCTTGTCCTGGTCGGCAAGTTTCGAATGCGCCACCCAGACGCCCNGATCATAGACTTTGGCGTAGGAGCGTAGCGCTGGCAGGCTGGTCAGCACACGGGCGCGGGTGGCCAGCAGGATCAGCCGCGTCATGCGCGGGCTGGCATCGATCAGCTCGACCAGACGGTCCATTTCCCGTTGCAGGGATGAACCAATCCCGGCGGCGACGTTCACCGGAATGCTCAGCTGTTGCAGCGTGGCATTGTGAGAAATGGCGCGCAGAGACCGCGGGCCAACCGGCCCGGCGGCGCGGCGCTTGGGTCGAGAGCCGGCCTTCACGGTCAGGCCGCTGGAGAATGCGCCCAGCAGGCGACCATAATCCTCGTTCACGAACAGGCGTTCCTGCCATGCGCGTAGCGAGCGGTAGAAATCCCAGACAAGGTCCGTGCGCGTATAGAACGGGTCTTCGCTGCGGTCTTCGGGGTCAGACAATGTGTGGCTGCACCAGGCGGCCATCGTCGCTTCTGCCAGATTTGGATTGGCGAAATGCAGGAAGCCGTCGCCGCCCTGAAAGCTGACTTCGTGGCGCAGTTGAAGCCCGCGTGCCCGCGCTCCGCCGCGTGTCCACGGGGTCAGCAAGTGATCGAAACGCTGTTCGAAGCTGCCCGGCCATGCGCCGCGGCCCATGCTTTCGCCATGCGTGTTGAAGATCAGCAAGTCCACATCCGCGCCCTTGGCGGCCAGCGCCCGCGCGATGAGATTGTGGATGCGTTCAATCGCCATGTCGGCGGCGACCTGTCCGATAAACCGTCCGGCATCGGAGAAACCAAGCTGAATCGAGAGATAGCCGCGCTGTTTCACATAGGCGAGGAATTCCGGCTCCTCCAGAAGTCGCTCAATAAAGCGGCCGCCCGTTTCAAGCGCCTCTGGCGTTTCGAACAGGGGAGAGATGTCCAGCTTGTCGTCAACGCCATATTGCCGGGCGAGGTAGAGCGCGCCCATCACGGTTGCCGGATTCTCGCTCTCCGCAATCAGGAAGCGGATGACCGAGCCCGCATCAATATGCTTCAGGATCTGCGCACACATCATGAATTGGCGCCGCGCGGTCGATTGCTCCAGGAACAGGTCTGCGAAGTTTACCTGAACTGGCTTTGACTTGCGGGCCTTCTGCGCGAGCTCTGCCAGGGCGAGGCGGCCCAGCTCCCGATCTTCGGTCTGCAGGCCAAGGTCGCGATTGATCACGGTTCGGACTTGCGCGGCGTTCACGCGCAAATGAATGCGCGCTGTGCCCAGTTGCAGTGCCTCGACCTGCGCGCGGATGGCCATCAGCTTGGCAGCGAGACCGTCCTCAGCTGTGGCGATCACCTCGTCCAGCACATCCACGATTTCGCTTGCGTCCAGCACATTGCGCTTTGACGGCGCGGTCAGCGCATTGGCAGCGGGCACCAGATTGTCCGGATCGGTCAGGTCTGCCGCGAACAGGGCGGCATGCCCGGCAGTGTCTTCTGCGGCGGTCTTCAGGCGCTGGGTGAGCTTGGCGAGCGGGCCAATCTTCTGGCTGCCGCTGATCGCCTCAAGCTGGGCGGCGTAGCGGCCCAGCTGCACGGCCTTTTCGGTCAGGCGGAAGGTCAGCGATTGCGACCAGTGAATGTCCGCGCGGCCATCCAGATCATACCCAACCCAGCAGGCAATCGTCGGCACATAGATTTTCAGCGAACGCCAATCGTCCGGAAATGCCTTCCGGGCGACAGAAATCAACACGGACGCATATGCCAGCTGCGCATTGGCGGCATGCTCGACGGCGTCCTGCACTTCGTCATGTTCGCCCTGCAGGCTGATCTGCTGGTTCCAGGCGCGCGAGTCGGCGCGGATCTGGCGCTGCAGCGCGGTGCGGCTGGTCTTCGTGGCGCTCACCACATGATCGGCCAGTGCTGTGCGCAAGTCCCGCGACAGCGCAAAGGTCGGGTGCCCGGTAAAGACGATGCCGCCGGTGGCCTGCTCAACGCGCGCCTTGAACGCCTCGAAGCCTTGTCCGGCCAGCGCTTCCAGTTCTTCGGTCAGGCTGGCCCACGCTGTCTTCGCCTTGCCGCCGGAATGCTGGTCGCGAAACCGTTCGGCGCGTTCCTCTATCAGGTCCAGATGAACTTCATCGGCCAGTTTTGACAGGTCAGAGATTTTCGCGTCGCCGCGCTCCAGGTCCCGGAACAGGGTCTGAGCCAGCGCAAATACGGAATTGGTCAGCGGATCGATTTCAATCCGTGCAGCCTGCTCACGCAGGAACAATTGAGCTGAGGCGAGGGTCTTCGGAGTGGTCATCGTTGTCATGCCGCCAGAAATACGGAAATTGACGTAAAGTCAAAGGTCTCCGGCGCGCCAGTCGAAATAAATCCCGCCCTGCGTTGAAGTCCGGCTATTTACGGCCGAAAAACCGGAAGACGCCGATCAGGCCCGCCACGGCAGACCCCAGCCCGCCAAGCAGGACAAAGAGTGGATTGGCCTGGTCCGCGAACGCGATGGCGCGGTTGATGCCAGAGACTTCCACGGTCACCGTATCGCGGAAAGTTCGCAGCGGCACGACGGCGTCTTCATCAATGGCATAGATCTCGAAGACGAGATCATGGCTGCCCGCTGTCAGCGGCACGACAGACCAGCGCCAGACATTTTCCGTCAGCGGTGACATCGCCTGAATTTCCGGCGACATGGCGACAATTTCGAAATTCGCACCGCTCAGGCGCGCTTCCACGCGGTCAGAGACGAGCGCTTCACCTTCTATAATGTTGCCGCGGCCGGGCAGGGCGTCGACAGCGGTCTCATCGCCCGTGGAATCAATGGCCAGCGTCACATCAAAGGCGCGCTTGTATTCAGCCTTGCTGGGCGTCTCATGCGCGACGGGAACAGATTTCAGCGTCTCGACGAAGGATTCGTTTGCCTGGGCAGTGACATTGGCCGAGCGCGTCGACATCGGCACATCAAACTCGGGCGCAGCGCCCACGGCCTCCGGGAACACATCACCTGGAATGTCCGCGCCAAGGCTGCGAGTTGGGCCAGCAGCCGGGGCGGGGGCGGTGGCTGGCGCCTCCATCATCATCTCTTCGCTTTCGAGCGGCTCCAGCTGTGCCAGTTCTTCTTCCACACT
>NZ_NHCK01000070.1:0-12247 GCF_002172815.1 Hyphomonas sp. TMED31
CGTGGTGGCGACGCATGAGCGAAGACGTAAAATCTCCCAGCACCCTGCCTGCCTTCCTGTCGCTGTTCACTTCAACCGGAACACTGATCTGCTGCGCCCTACCGGCCCTGCTGGTCAGCATCGGCGCCGGCGCGGTGATGGCAGGCCTGATCGAGGCCGTGCCGCAGATCACCTGGCTCGGCAAGAACAAGGGTCTCGTGTTCGGCGTCGCAGCGTTGATGATCGCGTTGGCTGGGGCCTGGCAATGGCATGCAAGGTCGCTGCCCTGTCCAATTGACCCGGTGAAGGCACGGGCGTGTACGCGCGCGCGCCAGCTCAGTTGGGTCGTCTGGTGGGTCAGCGTTGTCGCATTTCTGGTTGGCGGGTTCTTCGCCTTCTTCGCGGCAAGCCTGTTCATCTAAGATGTTCAGGGCCCGGCTGGAAAAGTCGGGCCCTTCATCCTAATCCTGCAGGATCTCTCCGAGACAGGCCGAGATGGTTTCAGCCGTGTCTTCATGCGTGAAGAAGGTCTTCAACTGCCAGTTCTCATCCATCAGATAGAGCAGCGACGTATGGTCCATTGTGTATTCGGACTGGCTTTCAGATTGCTCTACGCGAGAAAAGTCCGACAGGAACTCATCCGCGGCCGCGCGAATTTCCTCTGGCGTGCCCGTCAGGCCGACGAGGTTTTTCGGAAAGCGCGGCGCCTTCACATAGCTGGCCAGAACTTCGGGCGTGTCCCGTTCCGGATCCACCGAAATGAGCAATGTCTGCGGCGGCTCAACACTTTCGGGCAGCTGCTCATAGGCGCGCTCCACATTGACGAGCGTCATCGGGCAGACGTCCGGGCAATAGGTGAACCCGAAATAGATCAGCGTCGGACGACCTTTGAAATCGGCTTCCGTCACGCGCGCCCCGGAATCGGAGACGAGTGAGATCGGCCCGCCAATCTCCGGATAGGCACGGCTGAGGCAACTGGCCTGCGCACCTCCGGACTTTACCGCTCCGGCGGAGTCTTTCTCCGGCGCGCTGGCGGGAGAGCAGGCGGCCAATACGGCGGTGGCGAGCAGGGCGGATGACGTTGCAATCGATCTGAGCATCATAGGGGGGATATGCGCCGCAAGCGGCGCTTGGCGCAAGCGTCACGCTGCCGCATAAGGCGCTAATGGATGATTTGGCCCGCGACGGACACATAGATCTCGACGATGCGATCTTCACCCTTCCCCCAGAAGGGTTGGGCTCGGCGCAATCCGCCCTCGGGCGCACGCGCTTGCGCACTTTCATCACGCTGCGCTGGCTGGCCGTGGCCGGGCAAACGGCAGCGGTATTGTTCGTGTCGTTCGGACTTGGCTTCGAAATGCCGCTTGCGCTCTGCCTGTCGATCATTGCGGCGTCGGCCTGGTTGAACGTGTTCCTGTCTTTTGCCTTCCAGAGCCAGCGCCTGACGCGCGGGTGGGAGGCGACCCTGCAATTGGCATTCGATACGGTACAATTGGCTGCGCTGATCGCCGCGACGGGTGGACTGTCAAACCCGTTCCTGTTGCTTCTGGTTGCCCCCGTGACTGTTGCTGCGCTCAGTCTCAGCTCGTTCAGGGCCTCCCTTATCGCTTTGCTTGCCTTGGTATTGGCGGCCCTGATGCCGCTTATTCACATGCCCCTGCCCTGGGGTGTGGCGAACTCTTCGATTGCGCTGCCGCCTCTGTTCCAGCTTGGCCAGTTCGCAGCCCTTGCTGTCGGTGTGGTCTTCTTTGCCTTGTCAGCGGCGCGGGTCAGTCAGGATGAGGCCCGGCTCGTGCGCGCGCTCGATGCAGCGGGGGTCGTCATGGCGCGCGAGCAACGCCTGTCCGCGCTCGGTGCAATGTCTGCAATGACCACACATGAGTTGGGAACCCCGCTTGCCACGATCCATCTCGTCGCGAAGGAATTGCAGGCGGATCTCGACCCCGAGGATCCGCGCGCCGAGGACATTATCCTGATTGCCGAACAGGCCGACCGGTGCCGCGCGATCCTCGCNACGATCCGTGAAGCGCGCGAAGCNACCGACATCGTGCATGCGCGAATCCCGCTGGATGCGCTGGTGGCCGAGGCCGCTGCGCCATTCAAGGGGTTGGGCGTGGATCTGACCGTCCGGGCGGAACCTGCTGAAGATGGCACACCACGTGCGCCGACCCTGAAACGCAGNCCGGAAGTTTTGCACGCGCTGGGTGCCTTCATCGAAAATGCGGTGAGTTTCGCCGATACGCGCGTGAACGTCGTGGCGACTTGGACTGCAGACCAGATCATGGTCACAATCAGCGATGACGGCCCCGGCTTTGCCGCCGAAGTGCTGCCGAAACTGGGCGAGCCCTATGTCTCTCAACGCGGCGAGGCGCATCTGGGCGGGGGTGACATGGGGCTTGGATTCTTCATCGCCAAGACGCTGATTGAGCGCACAGGTGGCCGCATTGCGACGCGAAACCGGACGCCGCCGAAACGCGGCGCTGTGGTCCAGACCCTGTGGCCACTGACTCTTTTGCAGGCGCCTGACTTGGATTAAGTGACGGTTCAGACCTATATGGCCAATATTACACCAAGGATAAGATCATGGATCGGCCAGTTAACGTAAATCTGCACGAGAGCCTCAAGGATGTTGAGGACCGCTCCTGTCTCGTCATGGATGATGATGGCCCCTTCGTGCAACGTATGGCCCGTGCCCTGGCTCAGCGCGGTTTTGTGGTCTCTGCGGTATCTTCGGTCTCTGAAGGCAAGGATATTGCCCGTCTTAACCCGCCCGCTTTCGCGGTTCTGGATCTGCGCCTGGAAGATGGCAGCGGTCTTGATGTGGTGGAAGTCCTGCAAAAACACCGTCCTGACGCGCGCGCAGTGATCCTCACCGGATATGGCGCAATTGCGACAGCAGTCGCCGCTGTGAAGGCCGGAGCCGTCGATTACCTGTCGAAGCCAGCCGATGTTGACGATATCATCCGTGCGCTCACGGCTTCNCCAGACGAAAAACCTGCCCCGCCGGAAAATCCGATGTCTGCGGACCGTGTACGTTGGGAACACATTCAGCGCGTGTACGAATTGTGTAATCACAATGTTTCCGAAACGGCACGTCGCCTAAACATGCACCGGCGCACACTGCAGCGTATCCTCGCAAAACGGGCCCCCCGGTAAACCTGAANCTGCAGCAGTGTTGCCAGAATACGTCGGTTTCGCTCGTGCAGCTCAGCTATCAGCTAAATGAAGTTGCGTCGCATTCCAGCGGGTTGGTAACTGCCNCGCATGAAACAGAATTCGCGCTGCGTCGCCCCGCTCATTCTTGCCTCGCTTGCCCTGCCCGCCGCCGCCCAAACCGGTGACACGGCGCAAAGGCTGGACACAATCGTCACGACTGCCACGCCGAGCGCAGCGCCGCTTTCAGACATCCCCATGTCTGTCAGTGTAATCGATAGTGGCGACCTTTCACTGGCTGATGCCTATGTCAGCGCGGAAGACGTGACCGACCTGCTGACGGGTGTCGAAGCCGCCGTGGCCAATGGCACGCAAGTGGCCTTTCAGATACGTGGCGTTGGCGCGGTCGACCATCAGGCACTCACCCCAACAGCGGCAGCTGTTTATTCCGATGGCGTTTATCTTGCGACGAACGTGCAGACCGGATTGATGCTTTACGATCTGGACCGAATTGAAGTGCTGAAGGGCCCGCAAGGCACGCTGTACGGACGCAACGCCTCCGGTGGGGCGATCAATTTCATCACGGCCCGGCCGGNCAATGACCAGCGCAGATATGTCCGTCTTGGCTATGGCAATCTGAACCGCATGGACCTGGATGGCGCATATGGCGACTCTTTCGATTCCGGGTTCAGCTATCGNCTCGCCGGGCGCTACCTGTCCCGTGATGCAGCTTTGGACAATGTTGCAGGGCCAGAGGCCGCAGGTGGTGAGCGTGACGAGTTCGGCGTACGGCTAGGCCTCAATTGGGACAGCGTCGCGGATGGATCACTTTTGCTGCGCACGCATTATGAAGAGGATAATGGCGTCAACGCCGCCCCGCGTAATGACACCCTTGATCTGGACGATCATGAAATCGCGGTTGGCAGCGACGGCATTCAGGATACGGACAACGAATTCTACGGCATCTCAGCCGAATACGCGCGCGATATTGGGCGCTGGGCACTCACATCCCTGACGGCGTTTGAGGGCTATAATCAGGAATACGGATTTGATTTCGACGGCGCGGTCGCACTGTTTGGCAATCCGAACTTCAACGCCAACCTCGCCTACCTCCGAGACTTCCGCCAATATTCGCAGGAAATCCGACTGCACACGGATTGGGATGGCGGCAGCACCATGATTGGTGTGTCGGGATCAATTGAGAACTTCAGCCAGACCTACACAATCTGGTGCGGCGAACTCGACGCCGACACCCTGTTGGGAACCTGCCCCTATGTTGGCGCAGCGAGCCGCGCTGGCCCCACCCCCGTGTCTGATACCGCTGCCATGACGCTCGTGACAGACATCCGTCAGGATCGCTCCACCCTTGCGGCGTTCACGCACAATGAGTTCGACCTCTCCGACAGCCTGACCGCGACGCTGGGCGCGCGCATTACGCGTGAGGAAATCGAGGGACAAGGCAGTGGGCGGCATATTTTTGAAGATGGCACCATTGGCTACAACAATGTGGGCGGGCTCGGCCTAGCTGCAGGGTCGAATGAAATTGAAGAGACATATCTCTCAGGCCACGCCGCCCTATCCTATGCGATGGAACATGGAACGGCCTATGCGTCCGTCTCCAACAGCTACAAGTCGGGCGGCTTCAATGGCGAAGTCCAGAACAATGTGACCCATTTCGCGGATGAAGGCCTGTTCGATGCGGAAACCGTGACGGCCTATGAGATCGGATATAAGGGGAAGACAGACCGACTGACCTATGCGGTCGCCGCCTTTGCACAGGACTATTCTGACCCGCAGGCCCGCATCTTCGTGAACTTTGTGTTGCCGGACGGCTCCAGCATCACCTCCAACTCCCTCTCCAATCTGGACAAGGCGATTTCCTATGGGATGGAGGCTGATTTCAATTGGCAGGCCACAGAGCAATTGGCCCTGCAAGGCGCACTCACCCTGCTCGAAACCGAAATTGATCAGGAATCCGACATTGGCGGCAATGCAGACACGTTTGACGGCAACCCCCTTCCCTTTGCACCTGACGTGTCAGCCACGTTCGGTGGCCAGTATGAATTTGCGGCCACGGACACGATTGATGGACGCATTTCCATTCATGCCAAATATCGCGGTGACTATTATCTTGATCCGGAAGGCTTGGAGAGCCGCATGCAGGAAGGCTTCACAACCCTGCAAGCCGAAGCAAGCTTCACCCTCAGAGACACGGGCGTCACGCTCACAGCCTGGGGTCGGAACCTGACAGATGAAGACTATGCCGTGTCCGGGTATGGCTTCATCGGCTATGACACGTTCCGGTCTGACCCGCGCACCTATGGCCTGCGGATCGGATACGAATTCTAGCCATCAGTCCGGACAGCCGCCCGCATCAAACCTCAANGCGCGGAAGTTGACTGGATCACCGTTGGAATAGTTCAGNGCGTAATAGGATTCGGTCTCGGTCACGCAAAGCGACATCTGCTCTGCCTGTGACCGGAGATGCGTGAGTTCATCCTGAATGGGCGGCTCGGCCTTGCGGTCTTCCAGATTGACCAGATAGACCACCGGATAGGCTGAAAGATCCTCAGGCAGGTCGAGCGGCGTCTCTGGCGGATGCAGATTCTGTGTGCCCAGCGTGAGCACATAGGACGGTTCTGCATAGCCGAGCGCCAGAATACGCTGTGGCGCTTCCCACGCACATGCCTCACCCGGCACACCGCACACATCCTCCAAGGCAAGACGCGCCGTCTCTGTCGGCTGCACCCAAATCTGGGTTGGCAACATGAAAATGCGAACATGCCAGCCAATCGCCACGGCGGCATAGATGGCAAACATGGCCGCATTGCACTCATGCCNGCGGCTGAACTCGATAATCGCGACGCCGCACAGCGCAAAGCCGATCCACCAGAACCAGAGCGGGAATTCCCGATAGTCCGTCCAAGTCTCCAACACATCCTTGGGCAGCGCCGTCGAAAAGTCGCCTGCCGTCTCTGCCATGAAATAGGTCGTGACCCCGGGAAAGGAGACCGCCAGCAACAGGATGGCACCGAGAGCGAACAGTGCAATGGACACCCACCGCGTGACCGGCAGGAACTCACCTTCCATCATGCGTGTCGAGGCATAGCCCGCCATGAGCCCAAACGCCGGGTAAGCTGGCAGAATGTAGTGGCTGAGCAGCGTCGGCATCAGCTCNAAAAAGGCGTATGTCAGCAGAGCCCAGGCGACGAGCAAGCGCATGGCACGCGTCTCGTCAGGAATCACCTCCTCGCCCACAGGCCACCGCGCCATCCATGTGTCACGGCCCGACAGCCACCAGAACACGCCAATGAATAGCGCAGGCCAAGCCGGAAGCGGTTTCAATGATGCAACTGAGTTCAAGGCGCTTGCGATCATCCCATCGCCTTGCGGGCGCGGCATGAAGGGCAACACATAATTCAAGGCAAGCAGTCCGACGAAGATCGCACCGCTGACAAGCACAACATGCTTCAACCAGGCTTGCCCGCGCGGACGGCTGGGCTTTAGCCGTTTCCACGCCGCCACGAGCCCCGGAACGAAGAACAAGGTGGCCGGGAAGAACCAGGCCGGAATGTGCGTCAAATGATAAAAAGGCCAACCGCCGTGCCCTTCGGACGCGCCAGTGAACTTGTCTTTCAGATCCTTGCCAACCGCGCCCTTGATGTATTGCCCGTCGGTCGCCGCCTGAATCCACAGGAACCAGGGCAGCACCATCGCCACGAAGATCGCGGGCCCCGGCCACCATGTCAGAACGCGCCACCAGTCGCCGCCCTTCCCATCTGTCGCCTTGGCCCAGACCCAGGCGCCCATGCCGGCATAGGCCGCCACCATAGGCGTAACTGGCCCCTTGATCAGGAAGCTTGTGCCCATGCAGGCCCAGAACAGTAGCGCCATCTTCTTGGACTGGTCTCGGCGCATATAGAGGCGCGCCAATGCGCCAATGCTGAGCGTCGTCAGAAAAACCAGAACGCCATCGGTTTTCGAAATGTGTGCTTCCGAAGTCAGCAGCAGGGTCGCCCCAAACAGGGCCGAACCGACAAAGCTTGCCCTGCGACCGACCAGGACCAGCCCGGTCCAGAAACAGGCAAGTGTGCCGAACGCTGCGCCGAGCCAACTGGGCACGCGATATGTCCAGATCTCTTTTGCCTCCGAGCCGGTGAAGACAGCCGTCGATGCCGCCTGCAGCCAGTGAATACCAGCCGGCTTCTTGTTGCGAAGCTCGTCCTGATACTGGATGCGGATGTAGTCCTTCTCTTCCAGCATCTCCTTGGAGGCCTGCGCAAACCGGCTTTCATCCCTGTCCAGCGCGGGCAGGTTGAACACGCCCGGCGCGGCTGCCCCGAAGGTCAGGATGAACAGGACAACCCACGGCTTCCAGCCGGTCGACAGTCGATCAAGCAAAGTCATAAATGCCGTTTACCGTGTTCATCCCGGCGCGTCTTCATTGTTTTGCGCTGAGTTTCAGTAAGCGATAGATGCGCCATAGGGCTCGCCTTGCGTCAAATCGCTTTGTATGAGCGTGCGAAACCTGCCTCGCGCGCGTGCGCGATTCCCCTGCTGAAAGGTGCCAGCCATGGCCCAGTCACTCGAATTTTCCATTGTCGTTCCGGTTCACAATGAATCCGGCAATGTCGAACCCCTGGTCACCGAGATTCATCGCGCGCTGGATGGCCGCGCCTTCGAGATGGTGTTTGTGGATGATGCATCCAGCGACGATACACGTGCACGTCTCGTGGACCTGAAGGCGCGTTTTCCAATGCTGCGCGTCATCAGCCACCGCAAGAATGCTGGCCAGAGCCGCGCTATACGGTCCGGTATCCTCGCCGCCCGCGCACCAGTGGTCGGCACACTTGATGGCGACGGTCAGAACGACCCGGCCGACCTGCCAGATCTCTACCGCCAGCTGACACGCGCTGACGCACCGGAATCCCTGAAAATGGTGATGGGGCGCCGCACCAAGCGCAAGGACACCGCGTGGAAACGCTTCGGCAGCACATTTGCCAACAGGATCCGCAAGCGTATGCTAAAAGATGATTGCGATGATGCGGGCTGCGGCGTGAAGGCGATTTATCGCGACGCGTTCCTGCAGCTTCCCTATTTCGATCACATCCATCGCTACGTCCCTGCCCTGATGCGGGCGGAGGGGTTCGATGTAGAATATCGCGATGTGAACCACCGCGAGCGTGGCTCCGGCAAGTCGAATTACACCAATTTTGGCCGACTGGCTGATGCCCTGTCTGATCTTCGCGGCGTCATGTGGCTGATCCGCCGCCGTCGCAATCCGGGCGGCATGGACGAGCTTTAGCCTGGCGTTTTCAGGGCAAGGAAAAACCCCCGCCGGCCATCGCCGACGGGGGTTTTCCAATTTGGGTCGGAAGGGTCAGGCCTGTCCGCTGACAGCGAGCACGTCTTCGACCGTGCGCAGGCCCGGCTTCGGCGAGGTGACCAGCACGGCCATGTTGCCCGGAAGGTGCTTGTTATCCAGCATCTTCTCATGCGCTGCCGGAATGTCTGCCCAAGGGAAGACCTCCGACATGCCGGGATCAATCCGGCGATCAATGACCAGCTTGTTGGCGGCCGAAGCCTGTTTCAGGTTTGCAAAGTGGCTGCCCTGCACCCGCTTCTGGCGCATCCAGAGGAAGCGCGCATCCATAGTCAGGTTAAAGCCTGTCGTGCCGGCACAGATCACAACCATGCCGCCACGCTTGACGACAAAAACCGACACGGGGAACGTGGACTCGCCCGGATGTTCGAACACGATGTCGACATCCTGCTTGCCGGTGATTTCCCAGATCGCTTTGCCGAATTTGCGGCTTTCCTTCATGTAGTCGCTGAATTCCGGGCCGTTCACCGTGGGCAATTGGCCCCAGCAATTGAAGTCTTTCCGATTCAACACGCCTTTCGCGCCAAGCGACATGACGTGGTCGAACTTGTCATCTGACGAAACGACGCCAATCGCGTGCGCACCGGTGACAGCACAAAGCTGAACCCCAAAACTGCCAAGTCCGCCGGATGCGCCCCAGATCAGGGCGTGCTCACCGGGCTTCAAAATATGCGGGCGGTGTCCGAACAGCATCCGGTAGGCCGTTGCGAGTGTCAGCGTGTAGCAGGCGCTCTCCTCCCAGGTCAGATGTTTCGGACGCGGCATGCACTGACGCGCCTGAACGCGGCAGAATTGCGCAAAAGAACCGTCCGGAGTCTCATAACCCCAGATGCGCTGGCTCGGCGAGAACATCGGGTCGCCGCCATTGCACTCCTCATCATCGCCATCGTCCTGGTTACAGTGGATGACAACTTCATCGCCCGGCTTCACGCGAGTCACCTTGCGGCCGACCGCCCAGACAATCCCCGCGGCGTCTGAGCCTGCGATGTGATAATCCTGCTTGTGAATATCGAATGGCGAAATCGGCTCGCCCAGCCCGGCCCAGATGCCGTTATAATTCACGCCAGCTGCCATGACGAGCACCAACACCTCGTCGGAATCGATCTCCGGCACAGGCACTTGCTCAAGCTGCATCGCCGTTGACGGTCGACCGTGGCGCTCCCGGCGAATTGCCCAGGCATGCATCATTTTCGGTACATGGAACTCCGGCGGGATCTCACCGAGTTCGTAAATGTCTTTTGTCTCCCTTGCCATGGCAGGGGGGCCCTCCTCCTTGATTACACTTCCGGAACGCATTGGCGCACATTTTTCATGTCTTCACAAAACATCCGGTTCCCGCCACCTTGGCCGCTGAGTGTGACGCATGCAAGAATTTTGTTGCGCTGCACAAAAATCAGCAAGGGGGCGTTGCATTCATGCCAATGGGCGACATCGTATATCTGAACGGCGCATTTACCCAGCGGCAGGATGCGCGGATTTCCCCACTGGATCGAGGATTCCTTTTTGCTCATGCCGCCTATGAAGTAACTGCAGTCTATGGCGGACGATTGGTCGATTTCGAGGGCCACGTTTCACGGCTCCGTAACACGCTGGACGCCATCGCCATCCCGAACCCGCACAGCGCCGCTGACTGGGAAGACCTGCATGTACAGCTCCTGCACAGGAACGGTTTGCAGGAAGGTCTGATCTATTTGCAGGTCACAGCCGGTGCATATGACGGACGCGACTTTGCCGGGCCGGATGTCTTCACACCGACCGTACTTCTTTTCGCCGATCATCGCCCCTTGATCGGTCCGGTTGCGGAGCATGGAATTCGCGCGATCTTCCTGAACGATATTCGTTGGCGGCGGCGCGACATCAAGACAACCCAGTTATTGTCTCAGGCCCTCGCCTATAGATCCGCGCGTGAAGCGGGCGCGCAAACCGCGTTCATGGTGGAAGATGGATACGTTACCGAAGCCGCCTCAGCCAATTCGTGGATCGTGACCGAGGACGACCAGATCATCACCCGCAACCTGTCCAGCGACATTTTGCCCGGCATTACGCGCGCACATGTTATTGCCCGCCTGAGAGATCGAGGCCTCACCGTGGAAGAACGCGCCTTCACTCCCGATGAAGCCTATGCTGCGCGGGAGATCTTCACCACCTCGGCCGGTGCGATGATTGCGCCTGTGGTCCAGTTGGAAGACCGCCCTGTCGGCGACGGCAAGCCCGGCCCGGTAACCCGTCTTGTACAGCGGCTATATTATGAAGCGCTGGGCGCAGACGTCTCCAAGGTGGCCGCCTGGGCCCTCGCCTGAAGCGTGTGGCGCACTTTCAGGCCCAAAATCACACTCGCCAGAAGGATTGTAACCAAGTTGGCGATGATAATCGGCATTGAGTTGAGCAGGAAGCCGTAGACCAACCAGCCCGTCACGCCCGCCGTGAACATCGTGTACATGATCAGGGAAATGCCGTCCGTCCGGCCGGTCCGGATGACCATCAGGGCCTGTGGCAGGAATGAAAGCGTGGTGAGGGCAGCGGCCACAAGGCCGATCATGTCAGTCATCGCCGGAAACTCCGTGTACGCAGGGGCGCTATACCTGATTTCAGGTAGCCGCGAAATGTCCAGAAAGCCGTAGCAAATATGGGGATGTTTGCGCTAACGGATTTCACACAGGAAGATGGCTATTCCTTGTCGATGATCTCGCCTTCGATGATTTCTCCGTTGCCTTCCCCTGCTCCGGAACTTGCGCTGTTGGAAAAGCCTGTATTCATCTGGCTCATCACTGCCGACACTTCCTGTGTTGCGATGCGCGCACTGAAAGTATTTGCCAGCAGGGCGATGCCCGTTGTCGCGCAGAATAGCCCGACATCCACCGCGCCATATCCGCGCGCCAGGGACGTCTCTCGAAACAACGCAAACACGCCGAGGCAGACAATGAACAATCCTGCCAGCAAACCCGCACGCACGGCGAACCCTGGCAGCAGTCCCGTCACTGCGGGATACCCTTCATGGCCAGTCAGTCGATGCAACCGGAAACGCTCAACCCAGCTGGCCAGAAGCATTCCGGCCGCCAACGCCGCCACCATCAGCACGCTGCGCTCCAGAAGCGCCGCGACGACCACGCCAAGCGGAAAGATGAGGATAGCGATTATCCGCAGAAGCAAGGCGGACTGGATCAGACTGGTCGGCTGGTTCACGTATTTCTCCTCTCGCCTCCATCTGGTTGCTCTGACATCCTGACGCAAGCATGCACGCTTGCCTTGTGTCGTTTCACACGGCATGTTGCGGCGCAACATAATAAGGGGAGAATTCCGTGGCAGACATGGATAAAGCATACCAGCACACGCCGGACCGCCCGTGGATCTTTCGGACCTATGCGGGCCATTCCACGGCGACGAAATCCAACGAGCTCTATCGCGGCAATCTCGCCAAGGGCCAGACAGGCCTGTCGATCGCCTTCGACCTGCCCACACAGACCGCCTATGACGCCGACCACATCCTTTCAAAGGGCGAAGTCGGCAAGGTCGGCGTGCCCGTGAAGCATCTTGGCGATATGCGCCTGCTCTTCGATCAGTTGCCGCTGGAAGAGATGAACACCTCCATGACGATCAATGCGCCGGCGGCCTGGATGCTGGCGCTTTACGTCGCACTGGCAGATGAACGCGGAGATGATCGCAAGAAGCTGCGCGGAACGACCCAGAACGACATTGTTAAGGAGTATCTCTCCCGCGGAACCTATGTGTTCC
>NZ_NHCK01000071.1:0-7989 GCF_002172815.1 Hyphomonas sp. TMED31
CCTGTCGAAACAGACCAAACAGTCAGACCTTGGCGGCGCCTTGGCGGGAATGCTCAGTGGGCAGCAGCCACAGCCTGGCCAATCCGGACTTGGCGGCATGCTCGGTGGGCTTCTTGGCGGCGGCTCCAAAGCCCCATCCCAGTCCGGCGCGATGGGCATGCTTGGTGGCTTGCTCGACGCTGATGGCGACGGCAACGCAATGGACGACATTTTCCAGATGGTGATGAAACGCCAATAGGCTTGGAACCGGGCATGGCATGGGGCATTGAACCCCCATGCATGTATCCCGAACACAATGGCTGTGCGCCGGTCTCAGCCTGATCCTGTTTGCCGGTCTCGCCTTGGGCGAGGCCGGTCTCTGGCCTCTCGACGCATTTGATCGCGCCATAACGGATGCCATTCCCGCCCTGCGCAGCGAGTCTCTGAACCTGCTGATGCTGGCCGTCACGGCGCTCGGCGACAGCCGCTTCCTCATCTTTGTCAGCGTCGTCACGATTGGCGCACTCCTCATCGCGAAGGCCTGGCGCGAGGCGATCCTGTTCGGCGTCGCATTCTCGCTGATGCCCCTCATCGTGAAAGTGCTGAAAGTCACGATCGCCCGTCCCCGCCCGACCGTGGACCTTTATGGCGGTGTCGAATCCTTCAGCTTTCCCAGCGGGCACGCGACGAACTCCGCCCTCATCTATGGCGCGCTGGCCCTGCTCTCCCTCGCTGTCTTCCGCAAGCTGCCCGGTCGGCTGATCGCCGCGGCGTTTGCACTCCTCGCCATCATGATCGCCCTGTCCCGCGTCTATCTTGGCGCACATTGGCCAAGCGACACGCTGGCCGGCCTTGGCCTTGCGGGGCTTATGCTGACGATCATCTCTATCCGGCATGAGGAGGCCCGCCTGCCCGATGCGGCGAAGTTCGTGCCGTTTGTCCTCGTCCTGATCACCGCGGCCTTCCCGCTCTACCTGTTGGTTGCCCTTCCCGAAGCACGCGATCTCTACACAGCCCTTCACAGTGAGTAGGCTCGCCCCGGACCGGCATTCAGGCTAAGCGAGCCGGAATGCTGACCCGCGGAAAAGTCTTCTCTCTCGCCGTGCCAATCATCCTGGCGCAGGCCGCGACCGCCACGACGGGCGTGGTCGACACCGCCATCATGGGCCGGTT
This sequence comes from Hyphomonas sp. TMED31, assembly GCF_002172815.1. Lineage (NCBI taxonomy): Bacteria > Pseudomonadati > Pseudomonadota > Alphaproteobacteria > Hyphomonadales > Hyphomonadaceae > Hyphomonas > Hyphomonas sp. TMED31. Next base: position 1,153 of record NZ_NHCK01000071.1, read on the forward strand.
CGGAGACAAGGCAGATCTCGCAGCCGTCGCGATCGCGGCGGTGGCCTATAGTTTCATCTATTGGGGCTTCGGCTTCTTGCGGATGTCCACGACCGGCCTCACGGCGCAAGCCAATGGTCAGGGCGATACGGCAGAATCGCGCGCGATCCTGCTGCGCGCCCTGATGCTGGGCGGCGCCATTGGCCTGGCTTTGGTGTTGCTTTCTCCCCTGCTGAAGATCGGCACATTCGCGGCCTTCGAAGGCACGGAAACGGTCGAGACGCTTGCCAAAGGCTACTTTGATGCGCGCATCTGGGGGGCGCCCGCCTACCTCATGGGCCTTGCCGTTACTGGCTGGATGCTCGGCACGGGCAAGACCGGACAGATGCTCGCCTTCCAGATTGTCCTCAATGGCGTGAATGCCGGGCTGGACGCATGGTTCGTGGCCGGACTGGACAGGGGCCCGGCAGGCATCGGCGCAGGCACCGCTATCGCCGAATGGATATCGCTCGGCTTTGGTCTTATTCTGGTCGCGCCCGCCTTTCGCAGCCATGCTCGCCTGATCGACCGGGCGAAACTCGCCGCACTGTTCGCGGCCAATCGCGACATCATGATCCGCACACTGGCCCTCGTCTTCTGTTTTGCCTGGTTCGTCCGGTCCGGCACGCTGATTTCCACCGCAATTACTGCTGGCAATGAAGTCCTGCTGCAATTCATCACCGTTGCGGCCTTCGTGCTCGACGGGTTTGCCTTTGTCGCGGAAAAGGAAGCCGGCGAAGCCTATGGCGCACGGGATGGCAAACGGCTCACTCGCGCCATGCGGCTGACAACAGAATTCGCCCTCATCGCTGGCGCGGCGATCTCCCTGCTCTACTTCTTCGGCGGCGGCTGGGTATTGCAAACCTTCATCCGCGATCCGGAAGCGCAGGCCGCCGCACTGGCCTACCTTCCCTGGTGCGCAGCCGTACCATTTCTCGGCATTGCCGCCTGGCAGCTCGACGGATTATTCCTTGGCACGACGCAAGGCCGAGCCCTGCGCAATGCGGGCGTCATCTCTGCGGCGTTCTATCTGTTTGCAGACCTGTTGCTGCGCCCGGCCTATGGCAATACCGGCGTCTGGGGCGCGTTCCTGCTGATGTATGTGTTCCGCGCTGCGGCGCTGGGCATCTATGTGCCCGGCCTGTTCAAAGGTCTTTCCCGACCGCCTCAGCCAGAGACTTGAACCCATCGGCCTGCAGCAGGTGAACAAGATCCTTGTTGATCTGCTCGGCAAGGCCCGGCCCTTCATAAACCATCGCGGAATAGAACTGAACCGCGTGCGCGCCCGCCCGGATCTTGCGATAGGCATCAGCGCCGCTGGAAATGCCCCCTGCCCCGATCAGGTCGAACGCGCCATTCAATTCGCGCGCAAATGCCGCCAACACATCTGTAGACGGATCCATCAACGGCGCGCCCGACAGGCCGCCAGCCTGGTCCTTGTCAGCGCTTTGCAAGCGGTCAGGCCGCGCCAGCGTCGTGTTGGAAACAATCAGGCCTGACAACCATGCGCCAGGGCCACGCACCACACCGCAAATATCCGCAATCACCTCAGCATCCAGATCCGGCGCAACCTTCAGAAACACCGGCTTGCCATTGCGCTCCGCCGCGCCGCACGCTGTCAGCAGTGCCTCAAGNGACGCCTTGTCCTGAAGCCCGCGCAGGCCGGGCGTGTTCGGCGACGAAATATTGATCGTGATATANTCCGCATGGGGCGCAACNGCNTCGACNCCCNTNACATANTCCGCAACNCGATCTTCGCTNTCCTTGTTTGCCCCAACATTCGCGCCAAGCGGCACAGACCCGGTATAGGCCTGCAAGTTCGACACGAAATTGTCGAGCCCTTCATTGTTGAAGCCCATCCGGTTGATCACGGCCCTGTCTTCCGTCAGGCGGAACAGCCGCGGNTTCGGATTGCCCGGCTGAGGACGCGGCGTCACTGTTCCGCACTCCACAAAACCAAAACCATACTTCGCCATCGCCGTTGGCACATCGCAATTCTTGTCAAAGCCNGCGGCCAGCCCAACCGGACTGTTCAGAGACAGGCCGGATTTNGGCAGCGTAACTGCCAGCGTTGCGTGCGCCGCTGGCGGGTTGATCGGCACGCCCAGNCGCGCCTTCAGCAGGCGGATCGTAGCNGTATGCGCCGCTTCAGGGGGCANCANCTTGATGGCGGCAACGCCAAGATCAGTCAGGCTCATGATTCAATTCCTCTGGCATCACTGGCGCTCCATCTGTCCCGCAAGCCAGGCGCCAGACCGCATCGGCCTTCGCAATTTGCAGNCGCGTATACAGGTGCGGGAACAATTGTCCGCCCCGGCTCGTTTCCCATTTGAGCGGTGGCAGCCGGTCAACTGGAAAGCGGACAAGCCGCACATTCTGAAGACCGGAAAAATATTTTGCCGCCGTCTCGCCTACCTGTTTCACCGTGGAAANATGGACATAGCCATCCTCCCGGTCGAGCGGCACATCGGTCACACCGCTGGCCTCAGCGGCACGCCACTGGTCGTCGGTCAGAAGCTTGTAGACATATGCGTCATCCATACGCGCCATTCAGCAGGCTTTGACGCCGGGCGCAATATCGGGTCACTGTTGGAAAGGAATTGGGGACACACATCATGCCAACCCACATTACTCAGGAAGAAGCCGAAACCCTCNACCTGCCTGATGGCCAGANCGTGGCAGAGGCGATTGCCGGGTTTGACCGCTTTTCAGACCTGATGGACACGCGCTTCAGGATTGCCGGCGTTCCGTTCGGGCTCGACTCCGTGCTCGGCCTCGTGCCTGTGGCGGGCGATGCGGTCACCGGTGTCGCGGGCCTTTANGCCCTCGGCACAGCGGCGCGCCACAAACTGCCCNTCACGGCGCATATTCACATCGTCTGGAATCTGGTCTTTGACACGCTGCTTGGGTCGGTCCCTCTGGCGGGGGATGTCTTCGACTTCTTCTTCCGGTCCCACCGCAAGAATTTCCGCGTGGTCGAGAAACACCTCGTCAAACGCGCGCGGCGCCATCAGAAGAAAATGGCCAGGGCAAACGCCTAGATGCTGGAATCGGCCTTGTCGCTGGCGCGCGAGATCAACCATTCGCCCTTGCCGGATTCGCAGGCGGCAAACCGGCCACGCTCCTTGCCCGGAATGACATAGGAAATATCCCGGCAGGTNAGCATCACGCTGCGCTCGACTTGAGCCGACACCGTNCGCTGNACNGCGCTNTACTCNCTCACCGAATAGTTCACGGTCTTCAAGACAGGGCGNCTCGCTTCGCGCATCGTCGTCTGCTCNACCATGATCTGAACCACGCCGCCATTCGGCAAGGCCAGCTCGCGGGTCTCGCCATCCTGCGCCGTATTCACGATCGACAGGAAATCTGCCTGCAAGGTTGCCAGCAGATCATCGGCAAGGGGTGCGTCACTGGTGCGCTGGATGCGCACCGCCATGAAGGCCTCGACATTTTGCGACGCCTGCTGGACCGGAACCGGCTTCTTGAAGGTGCGCACATGGGCNGCGTTCGGCTTCAGCGCCGCTGGNGCAGTGCGCTGAACCGGNGTCTGCGCCACGAGAACGAGTGGCTTTGAGGGCTTCAGGGACGCGGTCGTTGGCATCGGGCCTGTATAGGCGGCCCAGTTCGACACGGGCGCAGCGGCCTTGGCTGGCGCTTTCCGGACGAGCGGCTTCACGGTTGGCAAGGGCGGCGTCAATGGCTCGGCAGACAGGCTCACCGCGCTCGCCATCGAAACATACTGCACTTCGCCGCGCAGAGCCTGTACTTCAGCCGCCGCAATCCGGCGCGCTTCNGCCATACGGTCGGCNTCCAGATTGGCAAGGCGCATNGCTTCNCGCTCAGCCTGGGCCAGTCGGCGGGCTTCCAGCTCGGCCAGACGGGTTGCCTCGGCGCGGGCTGCGGCCTCGCGTTCCGCTTCCAGCTCGGCCTGACGGATCGCTTCCATCCGCGCGACACGGGCAGCCTCTTCCTCAGCCAGACGCCGCTTTTGGACCTCTGCATCGGCCAGGCGTGTCGCTTCCGCCAAGCGGGCGAGGCGTTGCTCTTCCGCCAGTTGCTGAGCCTCGACCTCGGCAATCGCGGCAGCGGCGCGGCGCTCTGCCTCCGCAGAAGCGGCGGCGTCTGCAGCGCGCTGGGCCTCGACATGCTTTTCGTTGCGCGCGGCAATGTCGAACGCGATGGCCTTGTAATCAAACCACGGCTTTGTGGTCGTGCCTGCCGGTTCGGACGCCGTTGCCATCGCCAGCGCAGATGCCTGGCTGGAGGTGATCCGCTGGCTGGTCGCTGCCTCAAGCGCCGCGCGCATTTCTGCTGCGTCGCCCTCTTCGTCGCCATCGCTGCCGCTCGTATCGGTCAGCGCATTGTCCGCCGCCATGAAGGACAGGCTGGCAAAGCCGAGCACGGCAAGGCCCGCAAAGGCGAGNTGTGAAAGCTTGGANAAACGCGCGCTCATGCCAGAGGCATCATCACCGTCACCGCCGCCCAGCGTNNGCCCATTGGACAGGGTGATNGCCGGCAGGGCCCCACTCATGGAAGACATGGCCCGCGCCATCAGCGGCGTGCGCTCTGCCAGCGGCTCCACCCCTGCCCCGATCGGGCGCTTTGGCCGCGAAGCCCGCACAGGCTGTGCCCGGCGACGCGCCACATCCCGCGCAACATTCGGATGATGCACACCAGAGGCAATGGCCAGCGTAGACTGGGGCCGCACCGCCCGGCGCGCTTCCAGCCGGTCGCGGAACGATACTTCATTCACGGCTGGGCGCGAGGCGTCGGCGCGGTCATGAACCGTGTCCAGAACGGCACGGCGGAGGCTTTCGGGAAGGATCGCAACAGGCTCGCGCCTATCTGTCAGGTGCATATCAAGCATGACCCTATCTAACCCCCAGCTGCCTACCTTATCCTTAACGCGGCCAGTATATCGCGTTAACCACGTGCAAACTATCCCTTCCGCGAAGACTCTTGTTGGATTCTGGTCCACTGCCCCGCTTGTCAGCGCGGGCATTCACTCCTATTGCATCCCCGCAACCCCTGCGCCCCCATAGAAGGTACAAAGACATGTCCGTTTCCGCTCCGAAAAAAGTCGTACTCGCCTATTCCGGCGGACTGGACACGTCGATCATCCTGAAATGGCTGCAGACGGAATTCGGCGCAGAAGTCGTCACCTTCACCGCAGACCTCGGACAGGGCGAAGAGCTTGAGCCCGCCCGCGCCAAGGCGCTCGCCGCCGGGGTGAAGCCGGAAAACATTTTCATCGAAGACGTGCGCGAGGAATTCGTCCGTGACTTCGTCTTCCCCATGTTCCGTGCCAACGCCGTCTATGAAGGCGTCTACCTGCTCGGCACATCCATCGCCCGCCCGCTGATCTCCAAGCGCCAGATCGAGATTGCCGACATGGTCGGCGCCGACGCCGTCTGTCATGGCGCAACCGGCAAGGGCAATGACCAGGTCCGCTTCGAGCTTGGCTATTACGGCCTGAACCCGGACATCAAGGTCATCGCTCCGTGGCGGGACTGGAGTTTCAAATCCCGCACGGATTTGCTCGCCTTCGCTGAGCAGCACGGCATCGAGATCACCAAGGACAAGCGCGGCGAGGCCCCCTTCTCCGTCGACGCAAACCTGCTGCACTCCTCCTCTGAGGGCAAAGTGCTGGAAGACCCGGCAGAGCCTGCGCCGGAATTCGTCCATATGCGGACGATTAGCCCGGAAGACGCCCCGGACGAGCCCGAGACCATCACTATCGGCTTTGAGCGCGGCGACGCCATCGCGATCAATGGCGAGGAAATGTCGCCGGCCACCCTGCTCACCGCGCTGAACGCCTATGGCAAGAAGCACGGCATTGGCCGGCTCGACCTCCTCGAAAACCGCTTTGTCGGCATGAAGTCCCGCGGCATCTATGAAACGCCCGGCGGCACCATCCTGCTGACGGCGCATCGCGGCATTGAACAGGCCACGCTCGACAAGGGCGCCGCCCATTTGAAAGACGAGCTGATGCCGCGCTATGCGGAGCTGATCTATAATGGCTTCTGGTGGAGCCCGGAGCGCGAAATGCTGCAGGCCGCCATCGACCATTCACAGCGCTGGGTGACCGGCGAAGTCACGCTGAAGCTCTACAAGGGCCAGGCCTACCTCACCGGCCGCTCCAGCCCCTATTCTCTGTACCGGGAAGACATCGTCACCTTCGAAGACGACCACGGCGCCTATGACCAGAAAGACGCCGAAGGCTTCATCAAGCTGAACGCCCTGCGCCTGCGCTTGTTGGCGGGACGCGACCGGAAGTTCGGGAAGAACTAGTTGGTGGGGTGTGGCGAGCCCCACACAATTGACATGCTCGCCCAAACCAACCCCAACGCAAAACACCCTCCCGATATTACCACCAAAATGTCCAGAGCGGACATCAGCCGCTCAGGAAACTTTGATACTTCAGGTTTCGTTGGTGGTGGGACTTTTCCGATGGTTCCAGTTCTTACCTGTTCCTCCAAATTTGCCTTCATCCACCCTAGCGCAGCACCTTGCTGAGATAAGACGTCCGCGTTTTTGAGGAACGCTATGGACCTCAACCAAACCCCAACCCCACTAGCGAGAATTGATGCCACGAAGAAAAGTACTGGTACGAGAAACTCTTTGGGCTGCAGCCAACTACTATCTGTAGCAATTAAAGTACCCAGCACTCCTAGTGCTGCCCCAGATGCAAGCATTAGACGCTCCGCAAATGCCCGTTGCATTTCGAGAGCCATGGACATCGCTCGTTCACCCTCGCGCATGTATTGAGCGATGGTCATAACTTTGACGTCACCCAGAATCTAGAGAAGAGTGGATTAA
>NZ_NHCK01000072.1:0-61638 GCF_002172815.1 Hyphomonas sp. TMED31
TTTTCCCAGAGCTCCGGCTCCCAGCTTGCTGCCATAGCCAAGGGGACCGGGAATATCGTGCGATAGCCGTGAACGACATCCATCGCGAACAGCAACGGGATGCCGAGCCGGCTCTCTTCGACAGCGACTTTTTGAAGCGCTCCAAGAGGCTCGGCGCCAGCGACATGGAGATAGGACCCAATTTCCCCCCGGCGCACCTTTTCGAGTTCGTCCGACGTAAGTTTTGAATTGAGAGATTTGCTGCGCCCACCGGCAGCCTGGTTCAGCTGACCCAGTTTCTCGTCCAATGTCATCTGCGACACGAGCGATTGCACCCTCTGAGACGCATTCGTCAGACTTGGGTTTGGCGCGCACTTGGACTGAGATTCCTCCTCGATCGAAGTGGACGCGGCCCGCGACGGCGCGATCGAAGATGAAGCGCAAGCTGACGCAACAAGAGTGCCTGAGAGTAGAGCAAACAATAGCTTTGGGCGCGAGCCCGCTGACGCCTCGGTCATATATTCCTCCCCAGAATCTTCGCGTTTGTCGCGATTAAGTTAGCGCAATCATTGGGGTAGGCGCGAGCGATGTCAACGTTAACATTTGCGTGGTGAGCTGGTTGAGCGCGAGTAACGCCAAAGAGCTCAGGAGCAGTCGATCACTATGCTTTGACCAGTCCGATCTCGCGAAGACGTTCCATAAGGTAATCCTGCGCTGTGATCGCGGGCTGAGCCTTGCCACCTTCTGCGACGCACCCAGGCAGAGCTTCAATTAAATAGTCCTGATTGAAATGAAGGAAAAAGGGGGTGGAGTATCGCGGGAATCTCGCGCGCTCGGGTGAGGGATTCAGCACGCGATGGGTCGTGGATGGCAAGACGCCGCCCGTTAGTCTTTGCAGCATGTCTCCGCAATTGATAACCAGAGCTCCAGCGGGTGGGTTCACGTCGAGCCATTCGCCAGACCGGTGTAGTGCCTGAAGTCCGGCCTCCTCAGCACCCAGTAACAATGTGATGACGTTGATGTCTTCGTGAGCCCCTGCGCGGACCGTGCCTTCTGGTGGTGGGGTCTGCTGTGGTGGATAGTGGAGCAGGCGCAGGATTGAGTTACCAAAATTGACCTTGTCGTCGAACCAGTTCTCCGCGAGGCCAAGGTGCAGCGCAACACCCTCCAGAATCTCCCGCCCCATCTCGTCCAGTGCTGCAAAGAGTGCGCGGGTCGCGTCGTCGAATTCTGGAATTTCAGATACGCTCGGCGTGTCGGCCATCGTGTCGCGATAGGGGCTGTCATCCGGCAGGTCGCGCCCTGTATGCCAGAATTCCTTCAGGTCCGCGTGAGCATTGCCCTTGGCGTTCTCAGTTCCGAAAGCGGTGTATCCACGCTGGCCACCGCCTGCGCGGCCATCATAGGCCAGTTTGGTGGCGTCTGGCAGGGCAAAGAACGCCTTGGTGGCGTCCAGATTACGGTCGATAATGCCTTGGTCCACAGTATGGCCGGACACGACGGCAAACCCTGTCTCGCGGAAAGACTGGCAAAGCGCATCGCCGAAGGCCTTTTTATCGGTCTTGAATAGCTCGAACGGAATGGGTTTGAAATATTCGGTCATTGGATCAGGCACTTGCTGGAACTTGGCAGCGCAGACTACCACACCTCAAGATGCTCGCCATAGGTATCGACACCTGGAGCCGACCGAAGTGCACTCGCGCTGAGGCTCGGCACTCAGAAACAGTGCCAACAATCCTCCACGAAATCAGAAGGTTTCAGCCGAGAGATGGGTTCAATTCGACGGTCTGCTTTATGGGTTGAGCAAGACGGGTGGCGGAGAGGAAGGGATTCGAACCCTCGATACGCGTTAACGTATACGCCCTTAGCAGGGGCGCGCCTTCAGCCACTCGGCCACCTCTCCAGCGCGGAATACGGGGTCTAGAGAAACCCCAACATGATCGCAAGCCCCTGAGTTCGGTTGAGCGGTCAAATTCTTCGAGACTACGGTCGAATGAGGCATCCAAAAGGCCCATCGCAAGCGTTTCGGGCCTTAGCGTTTAAGCGATTTCAGCACATCGAATGGACTGCTGGCCTCACGCGACTTCTTGGCATGTGGTTCGACTTTATTGCGTGTGCGTTCCTTTGGACGGCTGGGCGCTTTTCGAGCCGCCTCTGTCGATGACTTCATGCTCAGGCTAATGCGCTTCTGGTCGATATCGATGTCCAGAACTCGCACGCGAACAATGTCGCCAGCTTTCACCACGTCTCGAGGGTTTTCGACGAAAGAATCCGAAAGCTGAGATATGTGGACGAGACCATCTTGGTGGACGCCGATATCCACGAAGGCGCCAAAGGCTGTCACATTGGTAACCACACCTTCGAGCTGCATTCCCTGGGACAGATCCTTGATTTCATTGACGCCGTCTTTGAAAGTTGCCGTTTGAAAATCCGGACGTGGGTCGCGTCCTGGCTTTTCGAGTTCGGCGATGACGTCTCGGACTGTGGGAACTCCGAAAGTTTCGTCTGCAAAATCTGCCGGGTTTATTTGTGAGAGGACGGATGTGTTGCCGATCAGTGACTTGATCGAGTTGCCAGTTGCTTTCGCGATACGCTCCACAAGCGGATAGGATTCGGGGTGGACCGCAGAACCATCAAGCGGGTCCGTGCCGCCGACAATCCGAAGAAAGCCAGCCGATTGCTCAAAGCTCTTGGCGCCCATCCGCGGAACCTTTTTCAATTGTTTCCGCGTCTTGAACGGACCGTTCTCGTTGCGAAATGCCACAATGTTCCCAGCAAGCGTTGCATTGAGTCCTGATACGTGGGTGAGCAGGGGTGCAGAGGCGGTGTTCACGTCAACGCCGACCGCATTCACGCAGTCCTCCACGACAGCCCCCAGTGAGCGGGTGAGCGCGCTCTGATCGACATCATGCTGGTATTGACCCACACCAATGGCCTTTGGCTCGATCTTGACCAATTCTGCGAGTGGATCCTGTAGGCGGCGGGCGATGGAGACTGCTCCGCGCAAGCTGACATCAAGCTCGGGGAACTCGTCTGCCGCGAGCTGGGACGCGGAGTAGACTGATGCGCCGGCTTCCGAAACCATCAGGCTCGCAAGTTTTAGGTCTGGTGTAGACTTTGCGAGATCACTGACCAAGGCGTCGGTCTCGCGCCCCGCCGTGCCATTTCCAACTCCAACCAGGTCTACGCGGTGGCGAGCCGCCAACTCCCTGAGAGTCTTGAGTGCGCCTTCGCGATCATTTCGTGGGGCATGAGGGTAGATCGTGGCAGTTTCGAGCAGTTTGCCCGTCGCATCGATAACGGCGATCTTGCACCCTGTTCGAATGCCCGGGTCAATGCCCATAACGGTTTTCTTGCCAGCGGGTGCCGCGAGAAGCAGGTCTCTGAGATTGCTGGAAAAAACTTGAATAGCTTCGGCTTCAGCTCTGGATTTCAAACGGGCGAGGGAGTCTGACGCGCCCGATTTTGCGAGTTTGGTTGACCAGGCTTTTTCAGCTGTCTCCTGCAACCATTTGGCGCCAGCGCTGCCGGACGCATTAATCCCGAACTCCTTGCAGATTCGGGTGATAACTTCGCGAGGCGTTTCTGCTTTTCGCGACTGGATACCGACACCAACTTTGAGAATACCTTCCTTTTCGCCGCGCAGCATGGCGAGCGCGCGATGGGATGGCATTTTTTCAAGCGGCTCAGCAAAGTCGGCATAGTCTCGAAACTTGTCCGCTTCTTTGCCTTTCACCAATCGGGAGCTCAGTTCGCCTGCTTTCCAAACCGATTCTCGAGCGTGTCGCGCGAGGTTCGGTGTTTCCGCCATGCGTTCAATCAGAATGTCACGCGCGCCTTCCAGTGCTGCAGCGCTTGAGATGACCTCTTTTGCTGGATCTACAAACGACGCAGCGAGGCGCTCTGGATTTCCCGCGCCGGCCAGGAGTTTTTCAGCGAGTGGCTCGAGCCCTTGTTCACGGGCGATTGTTGCCTTGGTTCGCCGTTTCGGTTTGTAGGGACGGTAGAGGTCTTCCAACTCCACTTTGGTTTCCGCGGACAAAAGCGCTCGCTCAAGCGCGGGCGTCAGTTTACCTTGATCCGAGATTGACGTGAGGATCGTTTCCCGGCGCGCTTGTAGCTCTGTGAGGTACTCATAGCGTTCAGCGAGTTTCCGCAATTGCGTATCGTCGAGACCACCGGTGCGCTCCTTGCGATATCTCGCAATGAACGGGATAGTCGCGCCTTCTTCGATCAGGGTAATTGTTGACTCAACCTGCGCCTCTCGCACGCCGAGATCACGCGCAATGATCTGGGCCAGCGGGAACGTGACGAAGGAGACTAATTGCTTGGCAGCTGGCATAAATGTTCGGCCTTTGCAGAGTTCGAAATTCGGGGAAGCGCATGATGTCTGAACACCAATTCGAAGTGTGCATCTTGAAGAACAAGGTTAATCAAATGTTGCCGAGAGTCGTCATGCCTCACATTCTCCGAGTGGGTGATCTCAACAACCCTAGACTTGCTGACCGATCGTGAGATGTGGCCAGGGCGGTCAGTTTTTGCGGATATCTCCAACCGGCGATGGCTTTATGATTCAAGCCAATCAGCGACTGTAATTACAGTCCAAGCGCGGCAGTGCATGCAGCGGTTGTGCGCTCCACGACTTCCTTGCGATTTTCCAGACTGGTTTCGAAAACCAGCTCAATTGCTGCATAGCCGAGTTCCACAACAAGCCGGCACCTGGTTTCGACCGCCTCTTTGGATGGAGCGAGACCGACTTCGACCATACGTGTGGCCAGGGCATTCGTGATCGCTTCGTGGGACTTTAGCCGAATATCGCTAAGCGAAGGGATGGCGCGCATACACACCATTATCGCATGACTGCCCACAAATGACGCGCTCACCTCGACAGATTCGTCTAGTGAGCGCCGAATAGTTTCGGCAATGGTTGTATTGCCCATGTCAAACGCTTTCAGATGTTGTTGCGTAACCACATTCTGCGCGTGCATGAAACGAGACGCCAATTCCTCCAGAATTGCGTACTTGTTTGGAAACCATCGATAAAAGGCGGGCGGTGTCATGCCAGCTCGTTCGACAATGGCGTTTGAATTGAATCCCTCAATTCCGGATTCAGTCAGCAATTCCTGGGAGGCCGCCAGAATCTTCTCGTAAGTTTCTTTTGAGCGCGCTTGCTTTGGAACAGGCTTGTCGGAATTTGTTGGCACGGAACAATCTACTCTTGGTGATAACTTCGGAGTTACTTAGACTCTTCTGGGGGTTCGGCGAATTTTCAAGAGGATATCGCATTCTAGCGCCTCGATGCGCCTTTGAAGCAAGGATTTAAGCAGGTCGGTACAAGCAGCCAAATTGACTCAGAATAAGAGTAGCATAGGCTACCGTTTGGAGGAGCGTCATGAGATTATCAAGAAGATCCCTGCTGGTCGGCGGCGGCGTGGCAGCGGCAGCTGTTGGCGTACCGGCAGCGCAAAAGCTGCATTGGAATGGGAAGAACTTCGCACAAGAGGGGTATGATCCGTCGCTACCTGTCGCGCCGGATGGGCGCGTTGGCTGGATGAATTGGTCGGGCGCACAAAAAGCGACACCGCGCGAACTGGTGTTGCCTGTAAACGAAAACGAGCTTGCCGCGTTTGTCCGCGACAGCCCGCACCGCGTCAGACCTGCAGGCAGCGGGCATTCTTTCACGGCTTTGGCTCCAACGGATGGCTACATCCTGCAGACCAATTATCTGAGTGGCCTCAAGGCATTCGACGATCAGACAGGGGAGGCGACGTTCGGCTCTGGCACGCTTATCTTTGAGGCTTGCCAAGCTTTGGCCGAGAGAGGCCGGGCTTTCGACAATCTGCCAGATGTGGATGTGCAGACGCTCGCAGGCGCATTTTCAACGGCGACGCACGGAACCGGCGAAAACTTGCCGGCGCTCCATGACAACATCACCGCATTTCGCATTGTGTCGCCGAATGGCGACGTTCTGAATGTTTCAAGAGAAATCACCCCTGAGCTTTTTGAAGCGGGGAAGGTGTCCCTCGGCGCACTCGGCGTGATCACCGAGTACAAGCTGCGAACTGTCCCGGCTTTCAAGTTGCGTCGCCAGGCAATTGTCGAAAAAATTGATGATCTGCTCGACACTATTGAGGAACGCGCAGCACGCCATCGGAATTTCGAGTTCTTCTATCTGCCTGGTACCGGTTTGGCGCTGTCGATCACGCACGACGAAACCGACAAGCCGGTGACGGAAGCTGCGGAGAGCGATGATGACGAGACGATGGACGCGTTGAAACAATTGAGGGACCAACTGGGTTGGGCGCCTTGGCTCAGGAAGCGGATTGCCCAAGCAAACCTGCCCACAGGACTCATTGAGGATTATGTTGGATGGTCACACGAATTGTTGGCGACCACTCGGCCGATCCGGTTCAACGAAATGGAGTTCCATCTTCCGCGTCAGGAAGGCCCCCGTACTGTAAAGGACGTCGTTCGAATGCTGGATCGAAAAGGCGAGGCTTATTGGCCGGTTGAGTATCGTCACATCGCCTCCGACAGCGCATGGCTCAGCCCTTTTCAAGGAGGTCCCCGGGCGTCGATTGCCATTCATGCTGCTGCGGACGAACGCTACGGTTATTTTTTCAAAGACTTTCAACCCTTGTATCTGGCCCGTGGCGGGCGGCCGCATTGGGGCAAGCATCATTCCCTGGGACATGAAGATTTTGCGAGCCTGTATCCGGACTTTGAACAATTCAGAGCCTTGAGAAGAGAGCTCGATCCCAATGGAAAGTTCTTGAACCCGCATCTCGCGAATATCTTTGGGGAACAGTTTGATGCCTGAAGGTGAAAGACGTTTCTCTGTCAGCAGACGTCAGCTGATAATTGCAGGTGTGGGTGTAGTAGGGGTGGCAGGTATGACTCAGCGACCAAGGGACAAGAGTGGGCCCCGAGAAAAATACTTCCTCGATATGCAGGATGCTTTGGCAAGGGAAGGCATTGGCACGCCCACACTGGTCATAGATCTGGAGCGGCTTGATGCGAATATCGATACGTTGCTGACCCATCTCCCCAATGGGATGGGATACCGAATAGTCGCAAAGTCACTGCCATCTCTTGATCTGTTATCGCACATTCGCAATCGAACTGGGACTGACCGGCTGATGACATTTAATCAGCCAATGCTGAACGCTTTGAGTGCACATATGCCGGATGCGGATCAGCTGCTCGGTAAGCCGCTTCCCATAGCGGCGGTTAGGACATATTTCTCCGAACTCCTGCCGGAGAATGGGGCTGCAGCTGATCAGGTGCAATGGCTTATAGATACTCCAGTTCGTCTGGAGCAGTATCGCGAGCTTGCAATCGGATTAGATCGTACCTTTCGGATCAATCTTGAAATAGATGTCGGGTTGCACAGAGGCGGCTTTACGCCAGGCGAGGAATTACGCCGAACTTTGGAGGTGCTAAAGGCCGATCCGAGTTTGAGTTTCTCAGGATTCATGGGCTACGAACCGCATCTGCCGTCTTTGCCAACTACTTTGGGCTGGCGAGATCGTGCTAAGCGAGCTGCATGGGAGACATATAGCAACTGCCTCAGCTTGGCGGCTGAAGTATTTTCGGGTGATGAGTTGGCAGCGATTACTCGAAACGCCGCTGGCAGCCCTACCTACCGCTATTATCAGGACACGTCCCTGGCGAATGAAGTGTCTGCAGGNTCGTGTTTGGTGAAGCCAACGCACTTTGACACGGATTTGCTTGAGCCGCATTTGCCGGCAAGTTTTATTGCGACACCCGTTGTGAAATCNCTCGATCGGACTGTGCTGCCGGGTCTGGAGTTTGCTGAAGGTATCCAGCGTTCGTGGAACCCGAANAGTNCCAAAACNGTGTTCATTTATGGCGGCCACTGGTTGGCTGATCCGGTCGACCCGCCGGGACTGGATTATAATTCGACTTTCGGCCGATCCTCTAATCAGGAAATGTTGAATGGTGGATCAGATTTGGAAATTTCACCGGACGAATTTGTGTTTTTCAGGCCTCATCAGAGCGAGGCGGTATTTTTGCAGTTTGGAGATATCGCGGTCTATTCGAATGGTAAAATTGTCGAGCGATGGCCGGTTTTCGAAGCATCTGCCTGATNAGACNNAACGGGCCGCTTCGTATTCTGATTTCAATCGGGCAATGATCTTTGCAGCAGGTTCAATTTGACGGACGCTGCCAACACCATGGCCNGCTGACCAAACATCGCGCCAAGCCTTGATCTTGCTGTCTGAGTTCGACAAATCCATTGAAGCCGCNTTGGCGGGACCACCGTAGTTCACGCCCATCTTATCCAGGCTTTGCTTTAAATAGTTCGCATAAGCGCCGGTTAGTGAATTGCTCAAAACGAGATCATTGTAGGTCGCAGCGACCAGCATTTCCCGGTATTCTGGTGTAGCTAGACTTTCCTCGGCCGCAATGAAGCTCGTGCCAATGTAGCAAAGGTCGGCCCCCAGAACTTCTGCTGCTCGGATTGCGCGCCCGGTCCCGATTGAACCGGCCAGTATGACGATACCGTCGAAGAACTCACGGACGGCTGGCACAAAGGCAAANCCGGCCATTGCNCCGGTGTGCCCGCCAGCACCCGCGGAAACCAATGCCATGCCATCCACGCCTTTCTCGGCGGCTTTGCGGGCATGGTCGAGGCTGTTGACGTCGGCGATGACAAGTCCGCCATATTCATGGACCACATCCAAAACAGGGTCTGGTCCCCCCAAGGCGGTGATGACGATCTTGGGTTTATGGTTTCGGATCAGGTCAATTTCGTCGGCGAGACGATCATATGACCGGTGGGTTGTCAGGTTGACGGCATATGGCGCCGCTTCCTCTCCCAGTGTGCGTCCAAGATTATCCAGCCACTCGTCAAGTGTTGCGATCGTGCGCGCATTGGGAAACGGAAACGCCCCGATAACGCCATTGTTGCAGGTTTCCTTGACTAGGTCAGGACCGGACACCAGAAACATGGGTGCCGAAATCGCGGGGATAGTCAGCTTGCTGGCTATGCCCGCAAGGGTCTCCGATGCTGNTCGCACCATCGCTTTCACCTCTTTTGTGCTGCCGAANGTNGNGCGGAGTTATTCGGCGGTACCGATGACAAAGGAGCAGTTCGTGGTTCCTGAACCACCNACGTTGAAGGTTGCCATTGTCCGTGCTCCCTCAACCTGATTGTCGCCCGCTTGATCTGTTACCTGGCGGTATGAATCCAGCATCATCCGTACACCCGTCGCTCCCACGGGGTGGCCGAGCCCGATGAGGCCGCCGGATGGATTGACNGGGATCGACCCGTCCATGGCAATTCGGCCATCTTCAATGGCCTTCCAGGCTTCGCCGGGCGCNGTAATTCCAAAATGTTCGATAGCCATGTACTCAGTGATCGAGAAGCAATCATGCGTTTCAATTGCATCGACTTCTTCAACCCCGGAAATGCCAGCTCGTGCNTAAGCGTCGGTAATTGCTTTTCGNGTCCAAGGNAGAACGTAGTCCTGATCGCGGCTTTCTTCGAGTTTCGTTTCCATCATGAGCGGCGCGGTCGTATGACCCCATCCTCGTATTACGGCAAGCTCCTCAATATCAATATCGCGTTCTTTTGCGTACTGTTGAGCGCGTTCTTCCGAAGCGAGGAAAACGACTGCGGCGCCGTCTGTGACCTGACCGCAGTCCTGCCGGCGCATCCAGCCGTCAATAACTGGATTGGCCTCATCGTCAGCTGTGAAGCTTTTGTCCGTGAACTTCCAGTTCCGTGCTTGCGAGTTTGGATTGCGACGGCCGTTCTCGAAATTGATTTTCGAAATGCCCATCAAGTGGTCATAGTTCAGCCCGTAGCGACGCTCATATTCGTCGCAAAGGTCAGAGAACATAGCTGGCCACACATATTTTCGGCCTTGTGCCTCACGGCCGACCCAGGCAGCCGCGCCCAAATTCTTCGCAGCTTGATCACCATGAACGTTTCGCATCATCTCAATACCGGCAACACAAGCGAGATCGTAGCGGCCGCTTTGAATGTCTGACATGGCCGCGAGAATTGCGAGCGATCCCGATGCGCAAGCCCCTTCATGACGTGAGGCAGGCATGCCCGAGAAATCGGGATGTACGTGGCCAAAATACCCGCCCAGCATGCCTTGGCCGGTAAACAGTTCGGCTACGAAGTTCCCGACATGTCCAACATCCACGTCTTTAGGGTCCAGTCCTGTTTTCTCGAGAGCTTTCAGAACTGTATCAGAAAACAGATCGAACAGGCTCTTGTTGTCGCGGGTCCAATTTAGCGAGAAGTCGCTTTGAGTGCCGCCGAGAATGTAGACTGGTGCCGTCATGGTGCGTTTCCTTTGGTGTCGTGTCAGTGCTAGGCTGACCTGTCCCTTATAATTACGTTTTATACTGTAACGAGTTCGTCGCGATTTGCCCACGTCGCATGCGTGCCGCTTGAGATGCGGTGCGGTAGTATAATGCGACAGACGGGTCCTGCTGATACGTTCTGCGCATCCACAAGAATGCACTCCGACCTGTCATTGACCGTATCGATGATGAACGAGATCAGATAGCCGTCATCTTCAGACTTTGCGTTGATGCGCGGTACAAACGGAGACTCGCTTGCGTAGCGTCCGTCTTCCAGCATGTAGGCGTCGGAATCTCCCGTTTCCATGTCATGCTTCACCAATCCATTGAAAAGGAACCAGCCTGGCTTTGTCGTGGTGGAATAGAGATAGCGCGATTTGATGCCCGCATAGTTCTGGTTGAACGAGCCGAACTCCAGAATGCGATCATCGAGACGTTCTTCAGTCGTCTTGCCCGTATCGAGATTAAATCGCCAACGGTGAAGTTTCGGTTTGAAAGAGTGCTCGTCTATGTTTGCGAGCAATTTACCGAATTTCTTGTCCAGACCCGGAACGTCCAGAGGGGCGGGGTCTGGATCATCCTGGAAGTATCCGTCCAGCACAATCTCATTTCCCTCTTCCCACGCATTCATCCAGTGAAGCACATAAGTGGGAGCGGCTTCGAACCACCGAATCTCGCTGGGATTTCCAAACCGAGGTACAATGGCAAATCGGGTCGGTAAATCAGGATAATACTGATTGGCGTGAAT
Source organism: Hyphomonas sp. TMED31 (assembly GCF_002172815.1). NCBI lineage: Bacteria > Pseudomonadati > Pseudomonadota > Alphaproteobacteria > Hyphomonadales > Hyphomonadaceae > Hyphomonas > Hyphomonas sp. TMED31. The sequence continues at coordinate 11,072 of NZ_NHCK01000072.1, forward strand.
GCCTTTCTTTAGCAGGTCGGGGTTCCAAAAGAGCGGCAGATCCACCAGGATCGAATAATTCTGGGTGAAGGCCATATCGTGCGGAAGGCGCGCGCCGGGCAACTCGATGGGAATATAGTGCTTTAGCTTCTGGTCTGCTCCGACCACGCCGTAATGCATGTAAGGCGCCTCTTTTCCGTAGTTGAAAAAGAGCAGGTCTCCAGTTGCGAGGTCGACTTTTGGGTGGGCTGAAATTCCTCCCTCGGGAACCCAGTCGGCGGTGCCTGTCGTTTCTAGCGTTTCCGGATCCAGAATGTAGCCATCGCCGCACATATAGAATGTAGACAATATGTTCCCACCATGAACCACAACATCTGTAGATGATGAGTCTTTCATTCGCCCCCGAGCGCCCCATCCTTCGCGTTCGGATTTCGCAGGATTGCCCGCGATTCCTGTCCATAGGGCGTGGCCAGCTTCCTGTTCAGCCTTTAGACCTTTGGTCTGCACGAGCCTGTTCGAGTACTTGGCCTGTCCATTATGGAAAGACATGGCATGGACCATGCCATCGCCGTCAAACGGATGGTAAATGCCAATGGCATCACGGACTGGGTTCTCCGTGTTGCGGACATAGATCCCGGAAATATCTTTTGGAATTTCTCCGATGACTTCCATGTCCACCGCATCCACTTCCTCGCGGCAGGGGGACCATGCGCCGTTGAGGTAAGGATGCTCGTTCGGTGAAATTTTGAATTCAATATTGTTTTTGTAAAGAATAGTCATCGTTGATGTCCGCTATTGGGCTTATTGAGCTACGCGCTGCGCCATGGACTCCGCGAGTCCGTGAGGGTCACGGGCAAGAAATGCGCGTACAGATACCGCGTGTGGATCGGTGTCATGCTCGTTGATGTTGTTCTCGACGGCTATAATCCCAGCCTTGCCAATATCTCGCGGCAGAGCCTGTTTCATATTCTTGATATGAGCAGCCATGCGCGTTTTTACGGAGCCAACAATCAAAGCGGCTACGTGGATGTTTTTTGAGCGAAGTTCTGCGCGCATGCAGTCCGAAGCAGCCCGCATGGCGAACTTGGACGGACTGTATCCTCCCATATTCGGCACTGCGACAATGCCGCCCGCGGATAGAACGTTTACAATCGCACCACCACCATTGCTCTCAATGATTGGAGCGAATGCTCTGCACATGGACATCGTACCAAAGAAATTCACTTCCATTTCGGAGCGCATATCATCCATGGTCGGGGCGGTCATGAGTGTGGTCATGTGAAACACACCGGCATTGTTCACAAGTAATGTCACGTCCTGAGCCTTCTCAGCGGCCGCCGCAACGTGTTCTGGATCGCTTATGTCCAGTTGGATGATCTCGACCTTGTCGCCGTAATCGGCATACGACTCTGGAATATCGGCCGGATTTCGCGAACCGACATATACCTTTCTTGCGCCCGCATCGATGAGTTCTTCGACGAACCCTTGCCCGATGCCGCGGTTTCCGCCGGTGACCAATGCCGTGCAGCCTTCGACTTTCATTGTGTTTCCTTTCCTGTCTCGTCAATGCGGCCCTTTTGATGCTCTGCATTAACGAGTGCCTGACACTTCTGGTGAAGAGCGGCCTTGTTCCCTGTTGACTTTGATTGGATCAGACCGTCCTGTTGTAGTCAATTGTAAAAACATACCCAGTATAGATATTCAAGCGGAGGACCCATGTTGACCAAGAGTAAACCGGCTAAGCCGGCGTTCAGAAAAGTGAAATTTCCTGCGGTCGATCTAGACATCGAGACCCGCGCCGACGGAACTATGCTCATGTCGACAAAGGACGAATTGGAGCTGATTGCGCCGAATGTGGCTGTCGGGTTGATGGCGTCTGCACAGAAATGGTCAGACCGAATTGCGATGGCTGAGCGCGATTCGTCCGGTGAGTGGGCTACCAAGACTTACGCAGAGTTTGTTGGTGACGTCCGGTCCTGCGCTCAATGGTTGCTGGATTCCGGAGCGACGGCGGAAACGCCGCTCATGATTGTTTCTGGAAACTCAGTGGCGCATGCAACCATGAGATTTGCCGCGCTGTTCGCGGGAATACCAATTGCGCCTGTCAGCGAGAACTATGCCCTGCTTGGCGCCAGTACTGATTTTGCACGCATGAGGCATGCGGCAAACATCGTACAGCCAGAGTTTGTGTTTGCGGAGGGATCACCACATGTCGCGGCCGCGCGTGCGTGTCTGCCGAACGCTCAGATTGTTACTTGCGATCCGGCAGCTATTGAGGACGGCGCAGTAGATTTCGCGGAATTGTGCGCAGGACAGGCCACGCATGCAGTTGATGAAGCGATTGAGAAAATCACGCCTGAAACGCATGCCGCGTACATGCTGACGTCCGGATCCACTGGGATGCCAAAGGCCGTGGTTCAGACTCATGAAATGATGATGGTGTGCGTGTCGCAGAGTTGGTGGGCAATGAAAGATACGGGCACCTGGGACCGCACCATTCTTGAATGGTTGCCCTGGAGCCATGTGTCCGGTCTTTATGTGTCAATCGCCTCGGCGCTTGTCGGCGGATCCTATTATGTTGACGAAGGGCGCCCAATGCCGGGGCGGTTTGAGGCAACGCTTCGGAACATCCGCGACCTGGAGCTCACCACGTTTACAAGCGTGCCAGTTGGCTACGCGATGCTCGTGGAAGAGTTGGAGAACGATTCCGACCTTCGCGACCACTTCTTTTCGAAGATGCAGGTTTTGGTCTTCGGGGGCGCGGGGTTGCCCCAGCCCGTCCATGACCGGCTTCAGGCGCTCGCTGTAGAAGCAACGGGTCATCGTATTCTCATCTCATCAGGATACGGTGCAACGGAGACTACGTCCGGGTGTATGTTTATTTACTTCGAGACGGACCAAGTCGGTATAGGCCTGCCATTGTCAGGCGTGACATTGAAACTTGTGCCGATGGGTGATCGCTATGAGCTGCGGATTAAAGGCCCTTGCGTGATGTCTGGCTACTTGCGGCAACCGGATGCCGCGGCGAGGTCATTTGACGAAGAGGGATATTATAGCATCGGAGATGCTGCCGAGTTTGCTGACCCAAACGACCCTACGCGAGGTTTGTTGTTCGGTGGCCGATTGTCAGAGGATTTCAAATTGAGTACCGGAACGTGGGTCACGGGTGGATCTCTGCGTGCCGCTCTGGTTCGTGATCTCGCGCCATACGTTGCGGATGCATTGGTGTGCGGTGAGGGATATGATCGGATCGGAATTCTTGCCTGGCCAACGCCGGCAGGCCTTTCGGCCACTCAGCAAGATCTCGTTGAGGCGATTGAGCGGTTCAACAAGTCGGCGAAGGGGTCAAGTGAACGTGTTTGCCGATTTGCCTTCTTGAGCGAGCCGCCGGACATGGGAGCTGGAGAAGTGTCAGATAAGGGATCAATCAATCAGGCGCTGGCGATACGTCGGAGAAAGGAAACGGTTGAGTGGTTGTATTCTGACCCTGTTCCTTCCGACGTGTTGAGCTTTTAAGACATCCAGAGGCGGCGGCTCAGAATGCCGCCGCCTCCGCTGAGTTATCGTGCAGGCGGTCGAGGTAGAAAGCCGCTGACTCTGCGGCGGTAATCTTCGTAATCTGGATAGCGCCGAGACATCGATCGTTCCAGCAGGGCTTTTCCCGACAAATTGTACAGAAAATGGATCATCAGCAGTGGGCTTAGTATTGTCAGGAAGCCCCACTGGCTTTCAAGAGCGACTAACGTCAGACCAGTCCAGACTGCGGCATCTCCAAAGTAATTCGGGTGGCGGGTCCATGACCACAAGCCGCGATCCATCAGCTTGCCTTTGTTCTCTGGATTCTTTTTGAACTGTCTGAGTTGATGGTCGCCTACAGCTTCAAACAACAGGCCGATGACGAAGATCGTAATTCCGAGATAGGCAATGATGCCGAGCTCGCCCTCCGGGAACAGTAGCCACTCGGAGAATCCAAACTGACCTATCTGTACAGGGAGGGACACAAAGAATGAGATGCAGCACTGCAAAACGAAAACGTGCGTTAGGCTGCGCATGACGAAGGGGCCGTCACCGCCGGCTTTCTCGCGCATCCTGACGTATCTGAAGTCTTCTCCGTGGCCGACATTGCGGATGCCGAGGTACAGTCCCAGTCGAAGTCCCCAGATCAATACAAGTGTCGTGATCAAAGTGGCGCGCAATGAGTGCGATTCGGTTTGCAGCCATGTTGTGGCAGCAGGAAGCGCGCAGGCGGGCCCCCAGAAAATGTCAACAATGCTTGCATTTTTAATTTTTACACTGATGGCCCAAAGCGCAACGAATGCTGTGAGTGATATGCCAAAATTGACTAGAATGATCTGTAGCAAGGACGTTCCCCCTCCGAATAATTTGTTCTGTTCGTTATCCGCACTTTCACCCATTTCTATGTGAGTGAAAAGAGGCTTGCAATATAAAACCTATTCTTGGTGGTGGTATTGGTTCTCTCATGTTCACTGCTGGTGACGCTAAGGAAGCAGTTGAAGTAGGCCGTTGAATTGCGCTAACGGTATGGATACGCAAGTCAATGCTGAGGGGAGGTGAGAATTTCTTCCCGGAGGGATACATGGAAGACGTCTACATATTCGAAGCGCTTCGTACGCCGCGCGGTCGAGGTCGCCCAGATGGAGGTTTGCACTCTGTCACTCCGGAAGCGTTAATCGCGGTATTGGTCGACGAACTTGTGAGCCGTACCTCCCCAGACATGCGTGCAAGTGTGTCCAGATTGGTCTTGGGTTGTGTGGGGCAGGTTGGCGCGCAAGGTGGGCATATCGCGCATCTTGCAAAAGCCGAGTCTGGGCTTCTGGGGAATGTTGTTACCCGAACCGTGAACAATTACTGCGTATCAGGATTGTCCGCCATTGGGGATACATTTCTTGCGGCCAGGGCTGGCGAAAATGGTCTCATGTTGGCTGGAGGTGTGGAAATGCTCTCAAAGGTGCCATTTCTAGCCGATAATGCCCCTGTGTATGCCGATGCTGCGCGATCTGAGGCGCTGGGGTGGCTGGCTCCGATCCTTGGTGCGGAGTTACTTGCAAGTCAAAAGGGGTATTCGAAAAGAGAATTGGACGAAGTCACTTTACGGTCTCACAATCGCGCGGCAGCCGCATGGGACAGTGGGCGCTATAACAAAAGCGTGGTTCCGGTCAGAGGCTCAAATGGCGAAGTTCTTTGTGCTCGTGACGAGTGGATAAATGGCGAACTGACTATGGAGCATTTGGAGCAACGCAAGCCAGCGTTCGCCTCGCTCGGTAGGGGTTTGGCGCAGACGATGATGCTGAAACAGCATCCGGAACTCTCTGAAATCAGCTATGTGCACTCGGTCGCGAATACGCCGGGACTCTCTGACGGGGCGGCGCTCGCGCTGATGGGCGGGGCTGAGGCGAAGCATAAGAGTGGCCTAGCCCCTAAAGCCCGCATTCTGTCCTTTGCAGAAGTGACGTGTCATCCGATTGATCAATTCGATGCCGGTCCAATGGCTATGGAAAAAGCCTTGGCGAATGCTGGCCTCCAACTCAACGACCTGGATCTGATTGAGTACATGGAGGCTTTTGCTGCGCCGCCTTTGGCATTTGAGCGCGAGTACAATCCGGACATGGACAAGGTGAATGTGAATGGGGGACATCTCGCGATGGGCCACCCAATGGGGGCAACAGGCGCCATCCTAACGGCAAATTTGTTACATGAATTAGTTCGTCGTGATGACGAACTCGGTATGGTGGTCGCGCTGGCCGGCGGTGGAATCGGAAGTGCGCTGATCATTGAGCGCGTGTGATCCTGCATTGATCTGAACTTGTTCCACAGGAGGAAAGCATGGCCGAAAAACGTGTTGTCTTGATAACCGGCGGCGGCAAAGGATTGGGAAGAGCTTTTGCGTTGGATCTGGCGAAGCGTGGTGCAAGGGTCGTAGTGAACAATCGTGTTCGCGAGGGGCAGCCGGATTCTGCCGCGCACGTCGTGCAAGAGATTGCGGCAGCCGGGGGAAATGCGGTCGTCGAGACTAGCGACGTGACGGATGATGGTGCTGCCGAACGCATGGTGGAGCGCGCGCTGCAAACCTATGGGCGTCTTGATGGTATTATCTTCAACGCGGGCATCACAGGTGACGCTAAACGTTTCGTGGATATGGACGCGGCGAATTTTGACCTGGTGATGGCGACCAACTTCGCGTCCGTGGTTCGGTTGACCCGGCACGCGCTTCCGACCCTCAGAAAATCTCCTTCGGCTCGGCTCGTNTATGTTTCTTCGAGTGCAGGCCTGTACGGTGTTCGAGGTCGTTCGCCGTATGCATCATCCAAGGGGGCTTTGCAGGCCTTTGCTTTGAACATGGCGATAGAAGAGGCGCGCAACGGTTGTCNAACCAACATCGTATTGCCTTATGCGCTGACACAAATGACCCGAGGGACCGAGGCGTCAGAGGGTGATCATGCGTTGAGTGCAGACAAGGTTGCNCCNTTTGTCAGCTGGCTGGCGAGCGAAGATTGCCATTTGAATGGAACCGTTTGGACCGCCGGTGCNGGACTGGTGAGNCAGGTGCGCACTCTGGAAACCGTAGGAGCAATGCTGCCAAGCGACGGAGATATTAAGTCTTGGTACTTGGAAAACCGGGAAAAGTTGGATGAACTCGATGCATCGTTTCCCCGCACCAAACATGCCGAGCACGCTTTTGAGCAATTCATGCAAGCAGCAGCAGCGAAAACTCATCAGTGATTAAGGTATTGATATGATAGTCACTAGCGCCTAGGTCTGACTTGTTGTCCGCTCGTTATTGTTCGTAATTGTTCGCGTTCTGGGCACNAAGTTTACTCTTGGGCCGGTCTGTTCCGGCCGGAAAGGCGCCAGCGACTGAGGCATGATTGCTGAAGGTTCCAAGTCTGATAACTCGAGGCCCATGATCCGGACCTGCTCGATCTGGCGGGCTTTGGAAGTCGTTGGGGATACTCCGACANTGCTTATCCTTGAGGCGATCTGGTTCGGTCAGAGGCGTTTTGACGCCATTCGGAAAAATTCCGGCCTGCAGAAAGCACTAATTTCGAACCGGTTGAAGAAATTGACCGAGGCAAACCTGCTACGAAAGCAGGCCTACACGGATTCACCACCGAGGTTTAACTACGTTCTCACCGACAAGGGGCTGGCACTCTACTGGACCTCTTTGATGCTCCTGCGCTGGGAGCAACGCTGGGCGACGCAGGAAAAAGCTGTCGTTCCGAAACTAACACATAGCAAATGTGGGCATGTCACTACGCCTGAGCCTCTTTGCGGGCATTGCCAGCAGGTTATCAATGCGCGTGATGTGAGCTGGGAGCAGGGGCCGGGCGTGGGGCTTATGGCGCCGATCTACAGTCGTCGCCGGCAACGCCGCGATGCCGATCAACCCGCCAGAGAGTCGTTACTTTTTACAGCATCGGCCGAATTGATGGGAGACAGGTGGGCTGGGCTCATCCTCCGGTCTATCTTCACGCACCTTCGAAAGTTCGATGAGATCCTGAAAGACACGGCGATTGCGTCAAACATACTATCTGATCGGTTGAGCTGGTTGGAGGAAACCGGCATCATCATTCCTCATAAGTACCAGGATAATCCTGAACGTTTTGAATATCTTCTCACCGAGAAGGGCTTGGATTATTACCCTGTGCTGGTGATGCTGCAGAAGTGGGGCGATACGTATTATGCCTCTCCTGAAGGGGCTCCGGTTATTCTTCGCCACAAACTCTGCGGTAATCCTCTCGATGCCTATGTCGGTTGTTCAGACTGTCTGGAGCCGATGTTGCCTCATGAGGTGACGTATGAATTGGTCGAGAAAAACAATTCCTGAGTAAATCGTACTATAGACTTTCATAACTAAACCCACCATTGTGGCTCTGAAGTATCCAGATCGGATCAAGAGAAGGGCGACGGATTATGAATGGTGGGTCCAGGCAGTACAAAGTCATTCAATGGGCTACGGGCGCGATGGGAAAGTCGTGCCTGCGTGCTATCATTGACCGGCCCGATCTGCATCTGGTCGGTTTGTATGTGTATAGTCCGAAGAAGTCCGGTTCCGATGCCGGCAAGATTGCAAATCGTCCTGAAACTGGAATTCTGGCTTCAAATGACATTGAGGATATTGTCGCGCTGGATGCGGATCTTGTGGTTCACGCTGCGCGTCTAGGTGCTACGCATGACAGTCACGATGATGACATTGTGAGACTGCTAAAGTCAGGAAAAAATGTACTTAGCATCAATGGAAACACGTTCTATCCGAATTGGTCGAAAGCGCGGCGAGACAAACTCCAAGCAGCTTGCGAGGAGGGTGGCGTCAGTTTTGCAGGAACAGGATTGAATCCAGGTTTCGCAGCTGAGCGCTTACTCGTTACCGCAACGAGCGTTTGCTCCGCCGTATCGTCGGTGTCCCTCAGCGAAGTGGTTCTAACCGACGAAATCGCGAGCCCTGAATACGTTTTTGATTTGCTGGGTTTCGGAAAAGAAGTCGGTTCGGTGGACATGAACAGCGACGAATGGGCGCCGGCGCAAACGCTAAATGCAATGTTCGAGGATGTTGTGGCGTCGGTTGCACATTCCTTGGGCTGGCAACTGGACGAGATAAAGAGAAAACATCGTATGCTGCCTTCTGGTCGTGATCTCGAAGTTCGGGCTGGTAAAATCCGCAAGGGGGCTGCCAGTCATATAGATTGGCGCTGGAGAGGCATGATTGGCGGAGAAGAGAAAGTCTTTTTGTCCATTGCGTGGGCGATGAATGATGAGCATGTCAACGGTGGTGACAAAGACTTGTGGAAGCTCGAGGTTAAGGGAATCCCCAACGTAGCGATTTCATTTGGGGTCGAGCGCCCTGAAGGTATTCCGGGCCGCACAAGCGCGGAACAGATGGCCGTTGCGGGTACTGTGGTCAACGCTATTCCAACGCTCATAGAGGCACCTGCTGGTCTCGTGTCATTGCCTTTAGCGACGCCATTTGAGGTGCGTGGTTGAAAGGAACTCTCGAGGTGCGAAAAACACGCGCTGAGCCCATCTATTTATAAACGTACACGGCAGTTGTGCGAGCTATCGGGGAGAAGAAAATATGCAAATCACACCACAGGCGCGTCTGGAAGAATACAGATCAAGAGGATGGTGGGGTAAGCGGACAATCGACGATCTGTTAAAGGAAGCGGTATCTAGCTGCGGCGATCAGTTGGCGTTGGTAGACCCTTCCAATAGGGTCNTTTTGCTGGGAGACGAGCCACAGCGTTTAACATTTCACGAAGTGGATCAGAGTGTTGATGCGATGGCCAAGGCTTTTGTGTCCGCTGGTGTTGGTCGTGATGATGTCGTGCTCACCCAATTGCCCAACATTGTTGAGGGTGTTCTCGCTTTTCTCGCATGTGCGCGAATTGGTGCAATACTCAGTCCGGTTGCGATGGCATTTCGAAAACATGAATTGACGTCGGTGATCAAGCAATTGGAGCCATCTTTGGTTTTGACCGTGAGAGACTTTCACGGATGCGATCACGCCAAACAGATGAAAGAGCTTTCAGATCAAGGAGTATATGACGGCCCTGTTATTTGTGTTGGGGAAGGCGAGATTTTTCAGTCCCTGGAAAGTGCACAATCGGCGGCTGTAAATGTTCAGCTGGCGGATCCAGAATTGCATTCGGGAGAAGTTGCGACGATTTGCTGGACGTCCGGGACAGAAGCGGACCCAAAGGGCGTACCGCGGCATCATGCGCATTGGGTCTTTAATGGTGAGTGCATGGTTGAAGCAGCCATGTTGGGCGAGGGGGATCGCATTCTAAACCCCTTTCCGCTTATCAACATCGCGGCGTTTGGAGGAATGGTTGTCCCTTGGTTGCTTTGTCGTGGCTGTCTGGTGCAACACCATCCATTCGATTTGGCGGTCTTTCTGCAGCAGTTCCAGGCGGAAGGGATTAACTACACGGTCGCGCCCCCTGCGATTTTGACGATGTTGTTGAAGAAACCGGAATTGCTGAACGGCATTGATTTCGGACAAGTCAAATGTATNGCCTCNGGATCAGCGCCGCTACCTCCCTTCATGGTGAAAGCGTGGCAGGAGCAGTACAGCGTGTCTATCATGAACGTATTCGGATCGAACGAGGGATGTTCTCTTATTTCAACGCCCGTTGTTGTGGNTGATCCTGAGATGCGCGCNGCTCTGTTTCCAAGGTTTGGCGTGCCCGGGCTGGAGTGGGAGATGGACTTTCCAAAACGCATAANAACACGNTTGGTAGACTTGGAGACCGGAGAAGACATCAGCGGGCCCGGNATGCCTGGAGAGTTGCGTATTGATGGGGCGATGGTGTTTGATGGATACTGGAACAATGCTGAGCTGACAGCGCAAGCATTCGATGATCAGGGCTATTTCAAGACTGGCGATTTGTTCGAAATTTCGACAGCAGAGGGTGGCCGTTTCTATCAATTCGTTGGCAGGTCCAAGGAAATCATCATCCGGGGCGGGGTGAACATTTCTCCGGCTGAACTGGATAGTCTTATCGAGAGCCACCCCGCCGTGAAGGAAGCTGCCTGCGCAGCTTATCCGGACGATCGGCTGGGGGAGCGCGTCTGCGCTGTGGTGGTTACNCAGCCAGATGCGGATATCGACTTGGAGATCCTGGTGGATTTTTTGAAGTCAAAAGAAATCTCCGTGTACAAGTTACCAGAGAAGCTGATTGTTGTTCCGAGTTTGCCGCGCAACCCACTAGGAAAAGTTCTGCGCCGGGATCTATCTGAAATAGCATCCCGCGACTGATTATCATCAAAATTCTGCTTTTGGGTTTCGTTTAGCAATTTAAGCGAGCCGTTCGCTTCTGACATAATTAAGCGAATATACTTGCGATATCGAAAAACTAGTAACTTGCATTGACAAACCCACTGGTGCTGTTTAGCAATTTCGTATGGCTAGAACCGGTCACCTAGACACCGGTCAAACCAGAACTGAACGGTCTCGTTTAGAAGACTTACAATGGGAGGAAGAGCGATGCGTCGCTTTGGATTGATGCGAACAAGCGCGATGGCGCTTGCGATAGTTGCTTTCAGTAACACAGCTTATGCTCAGGATGCTGATGTAGATGGTNTCGAAGAAGCGGGATCAGCGGGGTCTCGTACTCTTGATACGGTAGTGATCACGTCACAAAGGCGAGAGTCGACTTTGCAGGATGCTGCGGTAGCTGTATCCGCNGTTACCGGCGANTCGCTTCAAAAGGATCGGGTGCTGAGTTATTCAGATTTGGCGCGTAACATTAGCTCGTTGAGTTACACTGAAAACTCACCCTTGGACCAGGAATTCAATATTCGGGGTATCACGAATACGAGACTGGATTCACCTTCCGCCGACCAATCAATCGGTATCTTCATCGATGATGTATATGTCGGTCGTTCAGGCCTTCTGAACTCGGACTTTTTTGATGTCGAGCGAGTTGAAGTAGTTCGTGGCCCACAGGGCGTGCTGTTGGGACGAAACGTTGTTGGTGGAGCGATCTCCATTTATACGGCCAAACCGGAAGAAGACTTCGGGGGAGCGTTCACAGCGGAGTTCGGAAATTATGACAGTCAGTTGTTCAACGGTCATGTGACCGGAACGATTGCGGAGAATTTAACCGGCCGTCTTTCGTTTCAATCCCGCAAGCATGACGGATACAACAAAGACCTCACGCTCAAACGTGACCTCGACAATCTAGATTCCTTTCAGGCGCGAGCGCAATTGATGTGGGAGCCCGATGGGGCTGACCTGACTATCCGCGGCATTGTTGATTATTCAGATGATTCGTCGAACGGAATTCATCGTGTAGCAATTGACGATCCGAATGCGGCGGGTCAGGGGCCATGGAGCACGACCCGAGATGCCATCTCCGCGCTGTTGCCCGGCGGTCTCGACATTCGCGAGAGCCTTCCACAAAGTTATCGGTATACGGGTGATAATTCAGATCAATCCCAAGTCCTTCGTCGCGAAGCGATCGGCGTCACGCTGGATATTGAAAAGGGATTTGGAGATATTGCCACGTTCCGGTCGATCACAGGATATCGAACTGCCGAAGCCTATAGCATGTATGACCAAACGGGCATCGGCTACCGAAACGGTTTTGGCGTAACTCCTACACCGTTGGCATTTTCGTTCCCCGTTTTGGAAGACGAAGAGATTACGCAGNTTACCCAAGAGTTTCGTCTTCTATCGAATGGTGATGGTCCTCTGAATTGGCTCGTTGGAGCGTATATTCAGGAAGATGACGTCGACAAGTTCGACAAGTATCTCGCTGAAGTTCCATTGACTGTTCTTGGAACGCTGTCAGGAGAATCCCACTGGATCAATAACGGCGAGACGAGCAGTCGCGCTGTATTTGGGCAGGTTGGATATGAGTTTACGGACCAGCTGCGTGGTACGGTTGGTGTGCGTTGGTCGCAGGATGAAAAGACCGGAACGGTTTCTGGGCTCCAGATTCAGACCGGCGACAGATACAATCCAACGGACACAGTTCCGTTGTCTCCACTCATCACGCCGTTTACCGATGTGGCTTATTCACAAACAACGGAAGAAGTCACACCTCAGGCCACACTTGAGTGGGAGCCGAATGATTCTATCCTGACGTACCTGACGTATTCACACGGCTACAAGGGCGGTGGATTTGAAGATACGCCAGCGAACCCAGCAGCTGCGACAACTCCATACAATCCGGAAACCGTTGAGAACATTGAGTTGGGGCTGAAACTTGACCTGCTTGATGGCCGGGCTCGTCTGAACACTGCTTTATTCTCTATGAAGTATAAGGATCTTCAGGTCACTCAAACTGACGATGGATGTCTGTGCAACATTACGGACAATGCGGCTGATGCGAACATCATGGGCATTGAGACGGAGATGCAATGGGTCGTGAACGACGACTTGTTCCTGTTCGGGGCGGTGACATTGCTCGACACAGAATATGAAGACTTCGTGGACTCGAATGGTCTGGATAATTCGGGGAACGAATTGCAGCGCACACCGAATTACCAGTTCAACATCGGAGGAGAGTACACGGCAGATTTCCTGGGAAATCCTGACGCGCTCACGCTTCGATTGAGTTATGCGGCGCAGGGTGAGCTTTACTGGCTACCTGACAATTTTCAAAAGGAAGAAGCATACGGACTGATAGATGGGCGTGTCACATACGCACCGCAAGACGCTGATTGGTCCGTTTCGCTCTGGGGCAAAAATCTCGCTGATGAGCTCTATCGAACAAATATCATTGCCTTCTTGGGGGATGAAGTTTCTACGCTCGGCGCGCCGCGCACATATGGAATTTCATTCGGTTATCAATTTTAGCGCACTTGTTCGAGTGCCCCTTTTGCTCGAGCAAGACCGGCCCGCACCTAACAGGAGCGGGCCGGCCTCCTATCTCTCAACCCATCAGGAATGAATCGATGAAACTCATTTCAAAACTGGCTGTAGCGAGCGCGATGTTCGTGACCGCCTGTCAGACTGCCCCTCAAAATATGGAGACTGAATTGGCCGTGGAAAGCACATTGGAAGCAGAAAGCATTGCCGTTGCAAAAGACATGGTTGCCGCCTGGAATGATCTGGACGTCGATAGAATTGCAAACTTGTTTTCTGAGGATGCCGTTTTGCATTCAATGATGATTGAGCCAATTCATGGTCGCGAAACCTTGCGGGAGCACCTCGGCGCATTGCTGAAGAATGCTACTCGCTTGGAGCTGCAACTCAAGACAGTTTCCGCGACTGGCAACACTGTATTCCTGGAGCGCGTTGATGACTTCGACGTCAACGGCAAGCATGGGGCTGTTCCAGTTACTGGTGTGCTGGTTATTGAAGGGGGCAAGGTCACAGAATGGCGCGAATACTATGACCGAAACGAGCTCCTTACAGAAATGGGCGTCATTCAGCCTGAGCCGGATCATCTCGCTACCGTCAACCAGATTATGGATTCCTGGAAAGCTGGAAACATCGATGGCGTCTTGGCGCATGTCGCGCCTGATGTAACCTATTACTTTCGCGTTGGGTCAGAGCCATTGAAGGGTCCTGATGAAATTCGTGCATTCCTTGAAAAGTTTGGCGCCGGGATGAGTAATATCCAGTGGCGTATCAATCGTCACGCGCAAGATGGTGATATTTTGATGGTTGAGGGTGCAGACGATTTCGTTGATGCAAAAGGCAATCGGATTCAGATCCCATATATGGGTATGTTCGAGTTCGAGAATGGAAAGATCCGTTTGTGGAGGGACTACTTCAATCCCGCAATCGGAGACTTGACCCGCAAAGGAGAGCCGGTGCCGGACCACGTGCAGGCGCTGCTGGACGAATAAGGAACCTTTATTGCCGCGCCCCATCTCAATGGGGCGCTCCATTCAAACTACATCAGGACTTTTCCCATGAGTGCATTGGACCTAGCCGAAAAATTCAAGAGCCGCCTGGAAGCGGGTGACGAGCCCGGCGCTCGCGCATGCTTCAAACCAGACGCCGGTATCTGGCACAATTATGACCGCAAGACGCAAACCGTTGACCAAAACATGGCAACGTTCAAGAACATCATTTCGAAGACCAAATCGCGCACGTATGACATCCAGAGGATGGTCGAGATTCCGGGTGGTTGGCTTCAGCAGCATATTCTGCGAGTTGTGACGCTAGATGACAAAACCATAGAAGCTGATGCGATCGCAGTTGTGCTTGTAGAAGACGGAAAGATTGCTCGGATTGAAGAGTATCTCGATCCAACCCCTCTGGCTGCACTACGCTAGCATTATTGTGGATCAGTCAGTCGCCGCCCCCGTGAAGGAAAGCCGAGGATACGCCAATGGTGTACTGGTAATCCTTTTTCTCGTTTACGTTCTGAACTTTCTGGATCGCCAGATATTGGCGATACTGGCCGAAGACATCAAAGCGGATCTCCAAATATCGGATGCCGATTTAGGGTTTCTGTACGGAACAGCATTCGCTGTATTTTACGCGACTTTTGGCATTCCGCTTGGTCGATTGGCCGATGCTTGGAATCGAACTCATTTGATCTCCCTAGGATTGGGTTTCTGGAGTTTGATGACGGCCTTGTCTGGCACCGCAAAGGGGTTTGCTTCTCTGGCAACCTACAGGTTCGGCGTCGGAATTGGAGAGTCGAGCGCGTCGCCAGCTGCCTTGTCGCTGTTGTACGACTACTACCCTCCCCATTTGAGGACTACGGTCGTCGCTTTGTATGCGGGCGGTGTGTATATCGGCCTTGGCTGTGGATTGTTCTTGGGCGGGTCAATTCTTGATGCCTGGGCCGCGACGTACCCTGATACGTCACTCGCTCCGTTTGGTTTGAAAGGGTGGCAAGTGGCGTTCATGGCCGTTGGATTGCCTGGGCTGCTGTTGTCGCTTGTTGTCGCCAAGATTCGCGAGCCTGAACGAGGTCGTTACGATGGCGGCGCCAAGCCTATTGCCGGCTCGCCTTTGAAGGAAGTAGCCGTGTCGCTTGGCAGTATGGTTCCTGTCCTCAACCTTTTCATGTTGGCGCGCGGCGGCGCGAAACCTTCACTCATCGTCGTGAACGTTGTGACCATTGCTTTGCTGGCGGTCTTGGCTTGGGGGCTCATTCTGCTTACTGGAGATGTTACCCAATGGGTAGCGCTTGCAATTGGCGTCTTTGCAGCGTTTTCATGGAGCCAGTCATTTCTGTTGAGAGACCCGGACGTGTTTCATTTGTTGTTCAGGTCACGTGCGATGATTTGCTTGACTATATCGGCCGCGGGCGTGGTTTTCGTCGGTGTAGCATTCGCATTCTGGAGTGTTCCTCTTATTCAGAGAACCTATGAAGTCGCCAATAGTCAGGTAGGAATGGTCGTGGGGCTGTCGAGCGCAGTATCCGGGTTTTGCGGAATTACTTTTGGGGGGATTCTTGCTGATCGGCTTCGCCAGAAATTTGTACATGGGAAATTGGTAGTTTATCTCGCCGCTACNGTTGGGGCGATAATCATGTCCTCGGCCTTTCTCTTCTCNACGACGCTGNTTTCAGCCTATGCCTGTCTTGCTGTCTTGTTCTTCTTTACGGCGATGGCAACTGGGCCAGCGATGGCCACGATCAACGANNTGAATGTTCCACGCGGCAGGGCGACGTCCTACGCGTTCTTTACCATGGTTACGACGCTGATCGGAACCGCGATTGGCCCTTACCTCATAGGTCAGGTCAGTGATGTTTACACTGCAGGCGGAGCATCGCCCGCTGAGGCACTTCGGTTGGCGATGATATGGTGCCTGGCCTTACCAGTCGGAGGCTTGTTGTTTGGCATAATTGCATTCCGTGCATTGCCCGCCGATGAGGCGCGCGTGCGGGAACAAAGCGAACGCGAGCTGTTGTCGGTGGGGTAGTTGGGCAGCATCCACGTGGTACGAGGAAAAGGAAAAGCTGCGGCCCCTCGGAGGAGCCGCAGCTTGTTTCGTTCAATAAGAGACGATTGGTTCTGATTCAGTAATTCTCTGCGTCGTCTAGTTCATCAACGATCCCGTCTTCATTCGTGTCCAGAGCGGAGAACATACGAGAGCCGGATGCGTGGAATTCATCCAGTGACAGATTTCCGTCTTCATTCTTGTCCAATACGGTAAACCTGAAGTCGGCTTGGTCGATCTGGCGCGTGCGTTGGTCNTCCATTTGCTTCAAAAGACGGACTTCATACTCGGATACATATTCTTCTGCATGGACCTGCCCGTCGCCATTTGCGTCCCTGCGACGATAGCCATCCTCGCGTTCGCCCATGAACTCGNCTTCTGAAANCTTGCCATCTCCGTTGATGTCATATTTATCGAAGAAGGCCGCCTTGCTATGGCCGCGTGCGCTGCTTATCGGCCGGTCGGTCTGCTCTGCGGTTTCAGATGTTGTGGTGGCAATTTCCGATTCAGTAGTCGTGATGGCTTCTTGAGTTGTGCAAGCGGTGAGCGGACCCAAAGCNAGGATGGCTAGGGCGGGCATGGCGTATTTCATNTTGTNTATCCGTATTAGATCAGAATGTTATTTTGCGACTTCGAATGTTAGAGAAGTGGTGTGACTATGCTCGTCGACTTCAGCGCCTTCAGGAGCAGGCGAGGCATGGCGAGTCATGATCAGGTATTTTCCCGCTCGATCGAAAGAGAGCGACAGAATTCCGTTTTCGTCGGTTTCAATGTGTTGCTCAAACTTGGCATCCTCATATGCCCCGCCTTCGCGTTTGACTTCGACAGACTGGTTCGCCAATGGTTTGCCGTCGAACAAGATTTCAAATTCAGCACCATCTTCCAAATAGATTTCGTTGGGGTGAGACAACGGTTTCAGAACCAGGCGGCCAAGCCCCAGGTTGACAGGTTCCCACGTTGAGGCCCCCTTTGTGACATATGCATCTGCGACGGTTACAGTCTGGCTACTGATGACTTCAGTGGCATTCTCAGGGACTTGTGCATCGGGGCCAAATACCGGGACCCATTTTCCATCAACAAGCGCTTTTTGGCTTTTCCGACCATAACGTACACCAGTTGTGAGACGGTATGTGCCTTCATCGCGAAGAGATTCTTCAAGAATCACTACTTGGTGCAGAGGCGTGATGACGTCGAAATCGTCTCTTACGCCATCGGGCAAGACAACGTGGAAATCGTCCGACGCCACAGCGATTTCGGGAACGAATGGGTCTTCGGTGAAAGCGGATTGAGCCGTCACATATTGGCCTTCGCTTGTCACAAAGACGTTCGGCACGACGTATGATGTGTGGGCATGTGCGGCCCCGCTGAAGGCAATAATGGCAGTGAGCGCCGACGCGCAGGTTTTCAGTCCGTTCATGAAAGGCCCCTAGGTTGAGAATGTATCAGTATTTGGCTTGCACAATATGCAAATGAGATTTAGTTGCAAGTAAGAATTATGCTCCATCGCATCCGCCTCTCGGGTTTCGACGTGATGTGACTGGAGCTTGGCAATTGGAGACCTCATGCTCAAATATACGCTCATCGGATTGGCGGTCGTGTGCGGACTGACCGTCGCCAATCGTGAATTTGCTCATGCTGATACGTTCAAGAGTCATCACGACTACGTNCTGGGAACGTCTTTTGATCTGGTGGTAGTGGCGCCGACGCAAAGTGAGGCAACTCGAGTCGAGACAGCGATACTTGAAGAAATCGAACGACTTAATTCCGTGTTCAGNTTGNNCCAGGAATCCGAANTACGGCGACTGAACGCGACACATGAACAACGTGTTTCGACGGACCTCTTGGAAGTTTGGAATAGCTGTGAAGCTTATCGGGTGGAGACAGATCAGGCTCTGAGTTGTCGTGTCGGCGAATTGGTCAATGAATGGTCAATTGCTGCGAAGAGTCAGACGCTTCCGCAGCGACCCGAACTGCGAACTAAAGCGGGCGAAATACGGCGAGCGGATGTAGAGATTGACGAGGGTCGAGCGACTATCCAGCGTCCCGACATTGTTCAATTCAACATGGATGCATTGGCCAAGGGATACATATTGGATTCAGCTGTTGAAGTTGGTCGAGCGGCTGCGCCAAGCGCAGAAGGCCTACTTCTCAATATTGGCGGNGACATACGCGTTTGGGGCAAGGGTTCTGACGATGGAGGGCAATGGAAAGTCGCTGTAACGTCTGAGTCCGAGCTGGCGGACGGTGCTAGTGCGCATGGAACGATGTTAAAACTCACTGGTGGCGCGGTGGCGACAAGTGCGCAAAGTCCGCGAAGTCTTGAAATCAACGGTCAAGAATTTGGACACATCATTTCGCCAGCTGACGGTTGGCCAGTATCTCACATCAAGTCGGCNAGCGTTTACGCTGCTTCGGCGATCGAAGCCGACGCAATCGCGACTGCGTTGATGGTCATGGAACTGAAGGGCGGTCTTGAATTTATAGAGTCCAAGCCTGGCGTGGAAGCAGAGATCATATCCTCAGACGGGCGACACCACGCGACATCTGGCTGGTCCGGCTTGCTATTGCAGAATGCTAGAAGTGACGANGTCGGGGCCGTATGGCCGGACGGCACAGAGTTCGCGGTGAGTTTTGAGATACCCGAACACAACCTTGCCGACTACGAGCGCCCATATGTTGCGGTTTGGATTGCGGACGCCGAACGCAATTTGGTTAGAATCCTCATGCTGGCTGGTGAAGAGGCGCGCTGGATGGAAGAGAATTATTACTGGCACAGGCGCTTTGGCCGCAAAGCGGGAAGCCTTGTTGATGCAGTGTCCGGACCGACGCGTCGTCCCGGTGAATATACCTTGAAGTGGGATGGTCTGAACGACGATGGTGAACCGGTGCCGGAAGGTGAGTACACATTGCACCTGGAAGCTGCGCGCGAGCATGGGGGACATCAGCACGAGCGCTTGAGCTTCACGCTATCCGATCAAGCTATAGCAGAGAAGCTCGAAGCTGGAGAAGAGCTGGGCGCCATCGCCATCACTTTTGGTAAGACGGGATAGTGCTATCTGACTGTTTCTGAACGTCTATAGTCAAGAACGACCGTTATCGGATTAGGTGGAAGATGTTTAGGTGCCTGCAATTTCAACAGTGAACATGGTGTTCACACCAACGGGTGGCTTCGGATAAGGAGCCGCCTTTTTCACGACAATGATTGCCTCTCTATCAAAGCGTGACGAGCCAGAACTTCTTGAAATACTGATGCTTTTCACCGCGCCACGTGGGCTGATACGAAACTCGACGAATGCCGAGCCGGGACTAGAGGCCCGAGGGCGCCTTTGACGTGATAGATGCTGCATCACCAGGCCCTTGTAATTTGACTCTGNAGCGTTGCCAGGCGCAGCTGAATTCGCATCGTTCAGAGTNTCACTTGGCGCTTCGCCCGCNGGGGTGGTCTNGGTTTCCGTCGTGGCGNTTTCAGCATCACTGGATTTTTCCGAGCCGGTGTCCGCCGATACAGCCTGNTCGAGGTCCTTTGATGAATCCAGATGCGCGGGGTCTGAAACTAGATTGCTGCTGTCTTCCTCTTGTTCGGGTGCGGCCTCAGTTTCGACGGCAGGCTCTTGCTCTATTGTTGGAGGTGGCTCCGGAAGAAGCGTCGTATCCGGGAGCGGAAGCGCCGTTTCTTTGTTTGGTTTTGGCGCGGGAGTAGTATCCGGTTTGATGGGGGCAGGCTGTGGCTCGGGTTCCGCCGGAGCCTGCTTTGTAGGCTTTGGATCCGAACTTGGGGTCGTTTCGGCGGTGGAGCCCAGTTGCACGCTGAAAGAGTTGCCAGCAATCAATGCCGGCCCGGACAANGGCTGGGACATNGTATANGCCAACACANTCAGATGTGTTGCNGTCGCAGCTGAAAGCGCAGCGGAAAAACGCAGAATATTCTTCTGGATCACTTACTCGTATCCTCGGTAACGATGATGATATCGGTCAGGCCTCTCGTGCGAAGCTGTTTGATCCGTTGAAGCAGCCGCTTTGCGGGTAACTCTCTATCCGGCAGCAATCTTAGAGGCTCAGTTTGGTCTCGGTGTTCCGCAACAAGTTTGTCAATCGTGATCACACCGCCAGACTGGGTGAAATGTCCAAACTCATCTACTGAAATAGCATCCGGCGGGACGCAACATTCAAGGTTTTGCGTCTGAACAAACTTTATGGACGGATCTGGCGGTGACGACAGAGAACCAGCTACCATGAAAAAAATCAGAATAAGGAATACAATGTTGATCAACGAGATCACAGGATCGCGCTGAGGCTTTTGACGAAGACGCTTCATGAGGGCTCCTCGACGACAATCTCAAAGTTTTCGAATGTTCGAATGAGGGACAAAGCATCAATCAGGTTCTGCGTAGTCGCTTGCTCGGTAACGCCTACCGCTACAATGGAACTGCTCTCTGGTCTGATAAGAGCTTGAATCTCGGTGGATAGATTTTCGAAATGAATAGTTTTTCCGTACAGGTCGACGCCATTACTAGTAACCAGTAGCTTGATCACATGAGGATCGCTATCGACACCGTCATGGGATTCCGCTGATGAAATCTCAAATTCGGAAAAATCCGAGAAAGTGGATGCCAGCATGAAGAACAATAACAACAAGAATATCACATCTATAAGAGAGGTGATTGAAGCGCGACGGCGTCGGCGAACCCGTTTTAATGCCATGGTTCAGTTACTCCAGTTTGGTGCTGGTGGGCTCTTCCGATGTAGGAGTGACTAAGACGGTAAAAGCATGCTCTGCCATTGCGCGTTCACGATCAATTTGAGCTTCGAACCATGAGAGCGCGATCGATGTCGGCATGGCGACGGAAAGACCAGCGGCCGTTGTGAGCAGTGCGACCCAAATGCCGCCAGCAAGGGCGGCCGGATCAACTTGAGAGCCGGCGGTTTGAAGCGCCTGAAATGCCTCAATCATGCCCAGAACCGTTCCCAACAGTCCAAGCAGAGGTGCAAGTTGAGCGATTGTGTCCAGAATTCGAAAGCCACTTTCATACGGCTGCAGAGACTGCTCGGCTTCCGTTTCCAAGCGAGGAATCAGGCCCTCGCGATCCCTTAGCGGGATCGCGTCGATCAGGAGTTGAGCGAGCCAATGGCTTGACCCGGATAAAAGCGTGTAGACCTCTCTGACATCACCACGATTCAACGAGGACAGAGCGGACTTGATAGCTTTCAACTGTCCGATTTTGTCAGAGCGAAACTGCCAATACTTGTAAACTATTAACGCCAGAGTAAACGTCGATATTGCGATGATTAGTACGAGGACGGGGCCGCCGACCTGATAAAGGGATTGAAACATGGTGAGCATAAGTATGTCCGTTCACGGTTCGAAAATTTCATAATTCGATGGTCGATGTCGTCTGCCGATGGCTGCAAGCACCGAGCAACAGTGCGCTCGGTGCTTGCCTTTCCACGGACTAGAAGGTCGGAGCTCCTTCTAGAAGGATTTTGACACCGTGAATTTGATATTGCGTCCCGCAGCGGTCCGGGTGGCGAGCGCTGGCATGTAGTTCATG
This sequence comes from Hyphomonas sp. TMED31, assembly GCF_002172815.1. Classification (NCBI taxonomy): domain Bacteria; kingdom Pseudomonadati; phylum Pseudomonadota; class Alphaproteobacteria; order Hyphomonadales; family Hyphomonadaceae; genus Hyphomonas; species Hyphomonas sp. TMED31. The sequence goes on from NZ_NHCK01000072.1 coordinate 32,972, forward strand.
TCCAGTGCATTCTCGATTCCGAAGCGGAATGAGGTGCCTTCCAGAACGCCTTCCTGTGGCGTGATTGTGGCGCGCAGATTGACCGTGACATAACCGGGGCGATCATTAATCTCATCGTCCGCGGCTGCAACAAACTCCGTGGACAGGTCAGCGAGCGGCGAGAATCTCTTGCCAAGTGTCACGCGCATGCTGTCAGCAGTGAGGTTTCGCCAGTCAGACTTTGTGCCGGTCGTGTTGGTTTGCTCACCATCAACGATGTTGGCGTTGACATCGACGTAAGTGCCGTCGCGTCGAGCGTATGACCCTTCCAATTCCAGGCCGGACAGTTCAACGGAATCGACGCCGGAATAGGATGTATTGTCTTCAAGATCGGTCCGGTAAAAATTGGCTTTGATAGATAGCGAGTCATCGCGGCCAAACACGCCGATACGATCATATGAGCCACCGATTTCGACCGTTTCTCCTATTTCAGGCTGGGTCATATAGGTTTCGTTCTCAAGATCGTCGAGGATTGGAAGGCTTTCTGTGTACGCATAGCTGCCGAACAGAGCGATGCCATTGTCGAACTCATAGCGGAGCGAAGCGCCACCCATGAGCGCATCATTATCATAGCTCGCATTGCTGCCATCATCGAGAACGCCTTCCACTTCTGAAGTCTCGAAGCGAAGTGCCGGAGTAAAGCTCCAACCCTCGCCGAACTCGATATTGTCCACAACAAAGAATGCGTATCTGTTGTCTTCGCCTCCTGGAGCAGAGCTGGCATCCAGACGTTCTTTCAAAATGTACTCGAGGCCAGCGCGAATGTCGTGCGTAAGGACCCCCGCCTCAATGAAGGCAGAGTTCTTCACCGTTAACTTTGAGGTTTCATACCGGTGGTCTGCATCAACTGTCGCGAAACACCCAAATGGACCGCTGCCAACGATGCAGGTCTGATCGATTTCTTGATTTGCGTATGAGTAGATTACGTCGAGATTGATCAGGTCGTTCGTGAGAGGGTTGTAGTTGTATTTCAGTGCGATGGTTTCTGACGTCGTGTCTCGATCGACGTTACCGAATGATCCACCGGTGGTTCCAAAAGAGTCGTACGGCTTGTCGCGTTCGGTCGTCTCTGTGTTTGTGTAGCTGGCTGTGACACTGTGGTCTCCGGCGGAGTAGCGCGCTTTCACGAGGTAGGACGGCAGCTCAAATTCACTATTCTCGATGACGCGGTCGTGACCATCTTCTTGGTTGTGTTGTTCACGCCAGGAATAGTTTGCCAGTACTTCGAAATTTTCGGTTGGCTGAATTGCGAGTGTTGTTGAAGAGTTGAAGCCATCCATGTTCGTTGCGCCGCCGAGTGTCTGGCGAAGCGCGAAGCCTGGTTCACCACCTGTCAGATCTGACGCATCAATGGTTTCAAGGCGTACAACGCCGCCAATGATGCCGGATCCATATTCAAAGCTGCCGACCGTTCCCCGAATGACTTCAACGCTCTTGTAGAGGTATGGATCGGTAAACAATTGAGTGCCAACACGATATAGTTCTTCCGACCCGACACTCGCACCGTCAATTTGAATGGCAACTTTCTGGTCGGTGCCGTATGTGCCGTTCGCGCCGAAACCCCNGATGTTGATGCCTGAGCCAACTGGCGTGGATCCGTTCACGAGAGATACGCCGGGAACAGAATCGATCAACTCCGCCACCGTACTCGCTTGCCTGTCATCTATTTCCTCTTGATCGATTACCGTAACGGGCGTCGCCGTATCAGCTTGGACTTCGCGCTTACTCTCCCCAAGAGTTAGCGTTCCAAGGAATTCGGCGTCATCGGAACCTGATGCATCCTGCGCCAATGCAGGCGTGCTGAACGCGATGGCTGTGACGATAGCGGTGGCGCCTAGTAGGGTGTTCTTGCGAATAGTGTGGTTCATGGACCCCTCCATAGAAGTAGAAAATGCAACTCAGTCGCAACTAGGCGGCCCGAATACCTCCGCTGNGCTTTTTTTGCAAATGAAAATTACTCGCAATTAGGATTTGCCATCGCGGGGAGGTGTTTGGCGGTTTGTCTCGTATCAGGGACGAAGGAATGGCAACTGTCGGAGATCGTTGAGGTGAGAGGATGTGGCGGCTGCAGCATCGTCTTCGCCGTTCTTTCCNGAGCTATACATTTACCCGGCAGCGACTACATTTGTTCGCATGACAGATCTCGCCCCCACGCTTAAGCAATTGTCTGCGCTCGGACAGGAAACGCGACTATTGGCATTTCGTGCTTTGATGGAGGCGGGACCGGAGGGGCTCCAAGCGGGCGCTATCGCGAGAGAGTTGGATGTCGCGCCTAACAAATTGTCGGGGCACATGAATATCCTGGTCAGCTCCGGTCTCGTAAGCGTCGCGCGTGATGGTCGACATATGATCTATCGCGCAGAGTTCGAAAACGTCAGTGAACTATTGTCGGTTCTTGTCGAGAATTGTTGTCGAGGACGGCCCGAAGTCTGCGGGTCACTATCCAATATCAGCGTCGTCAAATGCTGATTTGATATTTCAATAAACGTTGAAATAATGATCTTGCCGTACTATGTGCGATCCGAAGCTGGCGGAGCGCATTTGTCTTGGTGTCCCGCTGGATCTGGCAAGAGTGCCGATTGGTAGGAGACCTCGATGGGAAAATTTGAACGGTACCTGTCGCTGTGGGTCGCTGCTGCGATCGCCCTGGGCATAGGATTGGGGCAGATGCTTCCCGGTATATTTCGGGACTTGGCGTCGTTCGAGTATGCAAACGTCAATTTTCCAGTAGCCGTGCTGATCTGGGCGATGGTTCTACCAATGATGATGGGTGTCGATTTCTCCACATTGAAGGACGTTGGCAAGAAGCCGAAGGGCTTGATGATAACCTTGATCGTAAATTGGCTCGTAAAGCCCTTCAGCATGGCCGCGCTGGGCGTTTTGTTCTTCCGATACGTGTTTGCAGATCTTATCCCTGCGGAAAACGCCAACCAATACATTGCCGGATTGATACTGTTGGGTGCGGCTCCGTGTACAGCAATGGTATTCGTGTGGTCCCAGCTTACGCGTGGAGATCCAAACTACACATTGGTTCAAGTCAGCGTGAATGACGCCATTATGGTATTCGCTTTTGCGCCAATTGTTGCCGTTCTTCTTGGTGTGACTGAATTGAGTGTTCCGTGGGAGACGCTGATACTATCTGTAGGACTGTACGTCCTGCTGCCGCTCGCAGCTGGTGTGGCGTTGCGTTCGTTTCTATTGGGTCGCGGGGGAGAACCGCACCTGCATCGCTTTCTGTCACATATGAAGCCGCTTTCCATTATTGGGTTGCTCGGCACAGTCATTTTGCTTTTTGGGTTCCAGGGCCGCGTGATCCTGTCTGATCCACTGATCATTGCTCTGATTTCTGTACCAATCCTGATCCAATCATATGCAATTTTTGCGCTTGCCTACGGAGCTGCCTGGGCCTGGAAGGTGCCACACAATATTGCCGCTCCTTGTGCTCTGATCGGAACTTCCAATTTCTTTGAACTTGCGGTGGCGGTAGCGATCAGTCTGTTCGGTTTGAACTCCGGCGCTGCGTTGGCGACTGTGGTCGGAGTGCTTGTTGAAGTGCCAGTCATGTTGTCGCTTGTCGCATTCGCGAACCGAACAAGAGGAAATTTTTCTTCCGATTAGAGGCTGCGTCTGATCCGATGAAACCTTGAGCGGCCAGGAGAGTTGATGAGTTTTGAAGAGGTGAACATGATGACCCGGAAGACTCTGGAAACCGCAGCCCACCCCCGAACAACACCTGGCGAGGCCAATCAAATAGATCGCGCAGCCAAACGTCGGCGCGAGCAAATGTTGCCCGGTGAGGGGCCAGCCGAACCCGACAAGGAAGACGCAGTAAGCCACTTTAAGGGAGATGGAGACCCGATTGCCCTCGGCCCGGTACCCACTCAGATTGAACGTGTCGACGAAGAGCCCGACTAACTTGAATGTCACGCCAACCGGAGAATTGAATCGTGTTCAATTCTCTGCGCAGCGTTTCTCCTCAGACTGTTGAGGAATGTTCCAGTCCACCAATGCACATCGTGTCGTGCGATTTCGTTCCATTGCGACTGATGGCGCTCAATTCGTTCTTCACGGCTCATGCTTGCGGCACTTTGAATCGCTTCTGAGACAGACCCGGGGTCGAAGGGGTTCACCATCAGCGCGCCAACTTTCAGCTGTTCAGCAGCCCCAGCGGCCTCTGAGAGGATCAGAACGCCCGGATCTGTTGGATCCTGCGCGGCAATGTACTCTTTCGCCACGAGATTCATCCCGTCGATGAGGGGGGTCACCAATGCAATATCGGCTCGGCGATAAAGGCCGGCTAGATAGTCCCTGGGCACTGATCGATGAATGTATTGAATTGGNATGTAACCCAGTTCGGCAAACCTGCCATTTACCTCGCCGGTAATTTGTTCCAGTTCTCGGCGAACCTCCTGGTACGCCTCAACATCTTCTCGCGTTGGTGACGCAATTTGAAGCAAGGTTAGCGGTGAATCGCTTGATGCTCTATCCTCAAGGTAGCGTTGGAAACCGCGAAACTTGTGAGGCAGGCCTTTTGAATAATCCAGTCTATCGACGCCGATAAGCAGNCTTTGNCCTGATGCGATTTGGGGCGCCAGGGGTTTCTGCGCTTCTGCTGTTCGCCGAAAATTCTCGGCCTCAATACCTATGGGGAAACTGGCCGGCCAGATATCCCGACCTTGGCATCTTATGCGACCGTCTGAAAGCATCTGTCCGCCGAATACTGTTCTACAGACTTCAATCATTNCTGACACATCGCGCTGGGTTTGTAGACCTACAAGGTCATAAGCAGGCAGCCAGTCCAACAGGTTGCGTTTGTGAGTGAGGGCGTGGACATCGCTTGAAGTCGGGAAAGGCGTGTGCAGAAAGAACCCGATCGGGTTTTGGACGCCCAATTTTCTTAATTCTGATGCCAGTGGGATGAAGTGATAATCGTGAATCCAGATCGTATCGTCGTCTGTAATCAAGTGTCTCGTTGCTTCAGCCAATTTNTGGTTCACACTGGCGTAAGCCGCTAGTTGGCCGTGAGCAACGTCCAGTAGGTCTGTGCGTCCATGAAACAATGGCCACAGGACCGAGTTCGCGTATCCCAGATAGTAGTCATTGTACTCGCTGGGCTGCAGATGAAGTGCGTGGCGATCAAACTTTCCGCCATCATACTCTTTCAAGAAATGATCGGAGATGGACTCATCGAGCTTGGTGCCAATCCATACGCCACCTTGGCTCTCCATGGTCTTCTGCAGTGCGACAACCAGGCCGCCAGATGCGGTTTGTCCCAATGGAAGTCTATTGGAGTANACGANTAGTCTGGACACGGTATTCCTCATNANATGGTCGAAGCAAAGTTCAAGCTTTGACCACTGCAACACATTTCACTCGGAAAGGTTGCGAGAAAAGATGTGACTATTTGAGCAAGGCACGNGGTTTCGCACCATGAGNNGNCAGCGCTTTTGAAGAACTCGTGNGGGTTGTTCTTAAGCCTTGCGCGTAGGGCGCACTATGCGAGCAGAGCAAAATGCTGCGAGCGATCAACCTNTCCCAAAAGGATGGCACCCATCAACCCGGCATTATCGCCTAGATCAGGCGTGGTGATAAGATCCACAGTCGCGTCCCAGCCCATGCTGAGATACCCGCCCATTTGATCATAAAATGCATGACGTATTCGGCCAATCAGGTGAGGCGCAAGCAGCAGGCCGCCGCCAAGAATGATTCGCTCTGGCCGAGCNGTCAAATANAGGCTCCGACANGCTTGAGCCAGATAGTCTGCGGNGATCTCCCAAACGGGGTCATCTTCTGTCAGAAGAGAAGGTTCGCCAGCGCGTGCGCCAACCGCCTTCGCTGAAATCATTCCCTCCAGACANTCGGANTGGAAGGGGCAAAGGCAATCAAACGACTTGTCCTGCTCATTTCGCCGAAGAGGTATATGCCCGAACTCTGGGTGCACTGGGCGTCCCAGAAAGGATCCGTTCGCAAAGATGCTTGCTCCAATGCCAGTGCCAACCGTGACGTACACGGCAGATTTCGTTCCTTTCGCTGCGCCCAGTGTGCGCTCAGCGAGCAGCGCGCCGTTTACGTCAACATCTACTGCTACGGGGAGGCCGATGGTTTTTTCAAAGGCGGCTCGCAGGTTTGTATGTGACCATGCAGGCTTGGGCGTAGACAAGATGGTGCCATAATCAGGCGAACTGAGGTCAACGTCGATTGGGCCGAAGCTGGCTATGCCAAAGGACCTCAAGCGCTCAGATTCGTAGAGCGGGCGAAAGAANTCAAGGCATTGCGAAATTGTCTCTGTTGGAGAGGTGACGCGGACTCGGCATTGCTGAACCAACACACCTTCTTCGTCAGCGACGCCACATTTGAATGTGGTGCCACCGGCGTCGATTCCGCCGCGATAGAATTTGCCTCCCATGATATCGCCTCCGCCGGTACAACAAAAAAGACCGGATTTATGTATTGCAATCGATTGTATTATTTAATACCACAGATGGAGAGGAAACGACAAGATGCATAAAAGTGTACAGGAATCGCAGCAGTCGCGACGGACCGGTAGCCATCTGGTGTCGGCGCTTACCTATGCGATGTTCTTCATGTTTGCGATGACCACGGACGCAGTTGGCGAAATTATCAAGATCGCGCGCGTGGATATGAACCTCACCAACACCGAGGCGAGTGCTTTCCATTGGGCAACGATGGTCGCTATTGCCGCGAGCGGTATCGGCCTTGGCTTTCTTGCAGATCGGTTCGGGAGGAAGTCCACAATTATTGGCGGACTGGCCCTGTATGGTGTTGCCAGTGCGCTCTTTATGTCTGGTCAGAGTTTTCAGTTGTACTTCGCATTGCTCTTCATCTCGGGACTGGCGATCGGTGTATTCAAAACATCAGCATTGGCGTTGATTGGCGATCTGGCCGGTTCGACGCAAGATCACACGGCACGAATGAATGCTGTCGAAGGGTTCTTCGGTGTAGGCGCAATCATCGGTCCGCTACTCGTCGTGTGGCTCACATCGCAGGGACTGTCCTGGACGTGGCTCTACATGATTGCGGCATGCCTATGTGGTTTAATGGTTGTTGCGGCACTGGTGACAGAATACCCGCCCATGTCTGGCGAAAAAGAAACGCCAGCCTCGATCCGGCATACACTATCGCTTCTGGGGAATGTGCACGCGCTCGGATTTTCACTTGCGATAGCGCTCTATGTCGCTTGCGAGGTGGCGATATTCGTATGGCTACCGACCTTTCTTGAAGGGTTCACGGGAACAGAGTTGGCGATGGGATTTGCGGCCTATGCGGTGATGATCTTCTTCGTACTGCGCGCGATCGGTCGGTTCATGGGAGCAATTGTGTTGCGGTTCGTTGACTGGAAATTGGTAATGCTGGCTTTCACGGCAATCATTTTCGGCTGCTTTCTTGCGAGTGCGCTTCTCGGAAAAACGGCAGCGGTTTTCCTTCTTCCGTTGTCGGGACTTTTCATGTCGGTGATTTATCCAACGTTGAATTCAAAAGGCATCAGTTGCTTCCCAAAAAGTGATCATGGCGCTGTTGCGGGCCTGATCTTGTTCTTCACGGCAGCATCCGCGGCTTTTGCGCCGTTGCTAATGGCAGTTGTGAGCGATCAGTTCGGCAATGGCGATATGAGGATTGGATTTATTCTGGCCACGGCCTTTGCAGGCCTCTTGTTTGTCATGGGGCTGATTAATTGGGTCGCAAATCCAGCCGCATCTGCTCTCGAAGCGGCTGATCAACACGAGTACACTTAGGAAGTTTTATGGTTCGTCGCACCGCTCCCATACCAGCGCCAAGCGAAACGCCGTTTGTCGGGGGAATTCGTCATCCCGATCTGTGGCTATGGGATTCCTGGACAGAGAAAACCGAGGATGGTGCGTTGCATTTGTATTGCCTTGCGTTGAGTAGGCGGAGCCTCGATGGAGGCAATATTCAACCGTCGCGGCGCAACGATCACAGCTTTCATGTGCGCCACTTCAGTTCATTGGATGCGGGGGCTACGTGGACTGATTGTGGGGTCGCAATCGAGCCGGGAAGTGCGCCAGATGGTGCGGACGCCCATAACGTATGGAGCGGCTCCGTTCTCCAGAACACTGGCGGTAACGTGCTGTTCGGATATACCGGCATCCGAGATGTCGCTGACGACCGTGCTTTTCTCCAAACGATATGCATAGGCAAGTGCCAGTCTGATGGCACAGTCGAAAGTGGAAGCGTGCAGACAATTAGTTGCCCCATGCGCGACTATGAAAAGATCACGGCGTTGGGCTTCTATCTCGGACCGCGTGATCGGCTTGGAGATAGCGCAGGGGAAGAGGGTGGGCCAATCATGGCCTGGCGAGATCCGTTCTTGGTGCGAGACAAAGATGGACAATTGAACGCATTCTGGTCAGCAAAGGTCGGGCCCGCGGTGCCTGCAATTGCGCGTGCGGTCATATATCGGGATGAGGGCGGAGAGGTGAGCGCTGACCTTATGCCCCCCATCCTTCTTCCGGATGCCCATGAGTACAGTCAGTCCGAGGTGCCAAAGCTGTACTATGATGCCGAAACGGACAATTGGTTGCTTTTGATCTCCGCATGCAATCGAATGTATGAGGGGCAGCCGGATAGCGAAGTTGAGATGCAGCAGCGTCTTTATCTTTCAAGTGCGCTGGATGGCTCTTGGCGACCTTGCTCGAAATCCGGGAGTGTATTGGGCGGGCTGGACTGCATGTTTGGTGCGAGCATGCTCTCCCATGATTTGACGAATGGAAGTGCGACGATTGTTGGGCCGTTTACGGAGCGTGCAGGCGAAGATGCACAATTGAGCTTCCCGCCGGTCCGCCAAATAGAGCTGCCAGAATTAGATCTTTCTACTGAGTAGGCTGTGCCGCGCCCGAAGTGGATTCCCGAACAATCAGGCGGGTAGGTGTCAATTCCGATTTGACGGATTCTCCTGAGAGTTGCGCAAGCAGTTTCTCCACCATCATGCGTCCACCTTGTTCAATATTCTGATCAATCGTTGTCAGTGGAGGAGTCGTTGTGCTGGCCTGGCTGATATTATCATAACCCGTCACAGCGACGTCTTCAGGAACGCGGATGCCGCGGGATGTCAGTGCCATCAGGGCAGCCATCGCGAGCACGTCTGAGGCGGCGAAGATGGCGTCAAATTTGGTGCCGGAATCCAGCATTGCGATCACGGCTTCAAAGGCATTGCGGCCGCCAAACTCAATCTCCAGCAATAAGTTGGTGTCCCAGTGCTTTCCATGTTTCGCGTGGGCTTCCAGGAATCCTTGGTGTCTCAACTTTACCTCTGGCAGATTGATGGGCCCAAGAAAAAGTATCTGTGATCGACCAATCGAGATCAGGTGATCAGCTGCAAGCCGACCGCCATCCACATTGTCACTCCCGACGAGGGTGTAGTTTGTGTGCCCGGTCTGTCCGCCCCAAACGACTATTTTCGAAGCAAGCGGGCCTATGTGTTCAAGTCGCTTGGACATGCCAGCCTGGCCGATCACGATCAGACCGTCGGCTTTTCCAGTTTGNAGGAGACGGCGTTCAGCAATCGTTTCGTCTTCTCGCGGAATGCTGACAATCAGATCATATCCGTTGGCGGATGCGGCCTTGCTGACCGCACCGACCATTTCCAGGTAGAACGGGTCCGAGATCGTCTGACCGGACTCCGGCCGAAGGGGAATCACGATTCCCAAGGCTTCAGACGATTGTCGGCGCAGATTTCGAGCGGATGCGTTAACTGCATAGCCGGTCTCTGCAGCAATCTTCATGATCTGCTTCTTGGTCTCTTCCTTGACCAAGGGGCTGTCATTCAGTGCGCGAGAGACAGTGGAAACATCTACATCGGCTAGCTTGGCCAACTCAGCCATTGTCATTTTTCTGGATGATTTTGCCACGTGATCATTCATTTGGCTTATCTTCCCTTCTACTGGCTGTGTCTTGTTTGGCTGGCCGCATCTGACCATGGTTGCGTTCCTGGCGCAGCTATTCGACGCCAGTTACTGACTTGAATACGCAGAATAAATCAAGAAATTACTTATGCAAATTCAATTGGCGTGTGATTCAACAGCTGAGTGTTAGGCCAATACANTACTGACATGTGGCGCAAATAAAAGGCCCGCCTGCGGGAGTAGGCGGGCCTTGCTGCGCAGGGGGATACGCAGCTTCCTGATCTGGGTGGATCAGAATCTGTAGCGCAAAGTTGCGGTCGCAGAAGTTCCGTTGATGGAGCGAGCTACAATTACGTCGGGTGTTCCGTTGCCGTCCGTGTCGAAAACGCGTCCATTTTCTGCTTCAGTGAACAGCACTTCGTCAAAGACATTGTTGACGCCAATGGAAAGCGTTGCCTGGTCGGTGATGTCCCAATCAGCGAAGAGATTTGTCACCGTGGCACCTGGCATGACGTAGACGTTATCGTCATCGACGTAAGTGTCAGTCGTGCCGGTGAAGTTCACGCCAATACGGCCNAGGCCATCAATTGTATAGGATGGCGTCAGCGACCATATCCAATCCGCNTGACGGCGCGGCGTGTTGCCCACATTTGTCGGTGCCGTGTCGCTCGCGTCGATTTCTGCATCTGTGAACGTGACAGATCCGCTAAGGTCGAACCCTTCATAGGCGTAGTTGAGTTCTGTCTCGATGCCTTGGGAAACATATGTGTTGCCCAGCGCGGTCATCGTTGTGATCTCGTAGTTGTCTTCCTTCGTTTCAGCATTGAAATAGGTGACGTAGAGATCGAGCTGGCCTGGAACGGCGTCGCCGGATTCCTGCCATTTCAGACCTGCCTCGAACTGTTGGGTTTCATCCACATAGGTTTCTTCTCCACCTGGGACGAGCCCTCCGCCGGCGTTGAGCGAATTAAACAGTTGACGCTCGCCATTAAANGCCGCTCCCTCGCTATAGCGTCCGAACACCGACAATGATTCCGAGATCAGGTAGTTTGCGCCAAGCGTGAAAGACGTATGGTCTACTTCGAAGTTCGCTACGCCTCCGAGCCCGGTATTGAGCGAGACCGATGTCTCCGGCGCATCAATGATCCCGTCACCATCGACATCAAATGCGCCGGGTGCACCTTCGGTGCGGGTGCCGGTCTGCTCCAGTGTGTCCAGTCGGATGGATCCGTCGAGCGTCAGGCCATTGTCCAGTGCCCAGTTTGCGGCAACAAATGGCGCGCGCGCTTGGTATTCNAGATCATAGTTNCGGTTGGTGCCCGTCCATCCGAAAGCTTGATTGTAGCCCAGAATGCCGTTGTCAGTGAAGCCAGCGATGTCGATCAGCGACGCATTGGTATCTGTTGACGTCAGGAAGCGATTCCAATGCCAATCCTGGACGAATTTCTGATTCATGAAGAAATAGCCTGCGGTCAGGTCAAGTGTTGACCCGTCCAGCGACAGAGATTTCGACGCACGCAATTCGCTAGCGAAATTGCTCATATCGTCGAGATCTGTGTTGAAATATGCGACTTCCGAGATCAGCGAATTGCCAGTTGCAGCGAGCAAGGTTTCCGACGTGACCGGATTGCCTGCGCCGGGGCCGTTGAAAAAGCTTGCTGTCGCGCCCCCATAGGTGCCGGCGAGCAGGGTGTCCGCGTCGCTGACAGCGTGCGTGAAGGGNGCATTGAAATATCCGGAGATGTCTTGGTAGCGTGCCTTGGCGTCCAGATTGATACCTGCGCCGATATCAAAATTCGCCTGTACTCCCAATGACTTGANCTNGGTGCGGATGCCATCAGCCAGATCGTAGTTNTTGACTGTGTTTTCGCCGTCCACNTCGCGACCATTGCGGATGAAGGGGCTATGAAGGCTGTCATTGGTGGCGGAAAACCCAGCTATGCTGTCAGTGACTTCATTGCCTGACAGACCTGCCGCCTGTGGCATGTAGGTTGCGTCGGCCTTGTCGAGCCATTTTGTATTGAGCCTGATGAAGCCACTTTCAAATTCCTTGGTCAAACTGGCGCGAATTTGGCCGCCACTTACTGCGTCAAACCCCAGATCGCGGTAGTCGCCACCTTGCTGCCAGTGGCCACCGACATGGAAATACAGGCTGTCAGNCAATGAGCCGCCATACTCGAAATCAGCGCGATAGTCATCATGATCCAGGCCTGTGCTGAGTGCGATTGATCCGCCTTCGGTACTACCGGTTTTTGAGATGAAATTGATGATGCCGCCGGGGCCATTCGTGGTCAGCGTGGAGGCCGTGCCGCCGCGGACTGATTCTACACGATCGAGCGTGCTGTCAACTTTGTAGAACCCGTCTGCTGGGCCGAAGTCGAAGTCGCCAAATAGAAGGATTGGGAGGCCATCTTCCTGCAGGCTGACATATTTAGCGCCGCCAGTGGACAGTGGCATGCCGCGCACNGCGATATTGGAATTGCCGCCTCCAGCTGAACTTTCAGCGCGAATGCCGGGCAGGGCGCGGAATATTTCGGATGTGCTCCGGGGCGCGGTCTTCATGAGTTCCGACTGGTCGAGACTGCTGACAGAGATAGAGCTGTCCAATCGGTTTTGACCACCAGCTTTTACCACGCCGGTCACGACCACGACTTCCTGACGAGCCTCGGATTCGGTGGCCTCAATAGCGTCTTGCGCAGACGCGCCATANACGAGCGCGACGGCGCCGGCGCTCAACAAAAGAGAATTGCGAGTGATCGACATGACTTCTTCCTCCCTGTCACTGCTGGTGTTTTCACCAGTCGATATCTCATCCGGTAAGCCGGCATATTGCCTTATAGGCATCGACTGCAATCGATTGCAATAGAAAAATGCAATCGATTGCATAGTGGTCATTTGTATGACGTATCCGACTCGGAAACTCTTCCATAGGCGTGGCGGCGTCCCGGTATACTAATTTTGATTGTCCGTGCATCTCCTGACTACAAGCTTAATCAATGGTCTTCGAAGGCAAGATATTTCTCGATTGACCGCTTGTTCCCAGGATGGACCGAACGCTGGCTCAAAGCCTCAGATGACGAGATCAAGAACANCTGAATCTCCCGTGATTTTTCGTTTGATCGCTTGTCTGTCCCAACGACACCTTCTCTAATTCTCCGCGACGATNGCGGACGACTGATCCGTGGAAATGAACGCGTAGGAGGAAGTGNGAATGCCCGGCACCAATATTCTGTCAGATATCAAGATCGCTGATATGACGACCGTGATATTCGGGCCATATTGCACCCAGACATTGGCAGACCTTGGAGCAGACGTTGTCAAAGTGGAGCCGCAGGGGGGGGATGACTTTCGAAACGTTGGTAAGCCCGCCAACAATCGGAACATGGGGCCATGCCACCTTACCATAAATCGCGGAAAAAGGTCTGTCGTCTGGGACCTCAAATCAGATGAGGGGAAGGCGGCCATCCGGAGACTTATCGGTGAAAGTGACGTATTCATTCACAACATTCGGCCAGACGCCGTGGCCCGGCTCGGCCTGACATTCGATGAGGTAAAGGCCATCAAGCCTGACATCGTTTATGTGCACTGTCTGGGCTTTGGGTCTGATGGCCCGTACGCCGGTCGTCCAGCCTATGACGACCTGATCCAGGGCCTGTCCGGCGCGACGATGCTATTGCCCAAAGTTGACGGAAATGAACGCCCCCGGTTCATCCCGACAGCGTTTGCTGACAAGGTATCCGGAATGCATGCAATGTATGCGACGCTGGCGGCCTTGCACCATCGTGATCGAACAGGGGAAGCTGTTCATGTGGAAGTTCCAATGTTTGAGTGCGTCACGCATTTCCTTCTGGAAGAACACTTTTACGAGGCGGAGTTCGATCCACCAGTCGGACCGTTCCTTTATCAGCGGCAGGTTGATCCATCACGGCAGCCCCTCAAAACGTCAAATGGCTGGATTGTGATCGCACCTTATGTGGATGCTCGGTGGATCAAGCTGTTTGATGTCATGGGGGCGCCGCACGAGCTGGAGGATGAAAGAATATCTGATCGCAAGGGTCGGTTCTTCAACCAAGACTATATGATGGAGCGTGTTCAGGAGTATTTTGAAAAGCAGCCAACTGAGTATTGGCTGGATGAGTTGGGAAAGGCTGACATTCCGGCTGCTCGTGTGAATGACTTTCCGGATCTCCAGAAGGACCCTCATCTGATTGCCACAAACTTTTTCAAGAGACGTGAGCACCCAACTGAAGGCGGATACTGGGAAACCCAACCTCCAGTCGTGTTCCGCGGTCAGCCAGAAAGAGAAATTTCACCCGCTCCCAGAATTGGTGAGCATACAGAAATTGTGCTCTCTGAACTTGGGCTGGGGATAGATTAAACTCCGCCGTCGACCGTGATGATTGAGCCTGTTGAGAAGCTTGCGGCATCGCTCAGAAGGTAGAGTGCCGCCGACACAATCTCCTCCGGTCGTCCTGGTCTGCCTAGCGCGTTATCGGCAGATTGACGGGCCTCTTCTGTCCACGCTTCGGCTATATCCGTCAGGAAAGGGCCGGCGCAAATACAATTCACCCGGACTTCAGGGGCGTACTCTTTGGCCATGCCGACGGTCATGGCGTTAAGCCCTGCCTTGGCGGCGCTGTANGGAACGACTTGGGCAAGGGGCTGAAGNGCTGCAACAGANGAAATGTTCAGGATACTGCCNCACCCTTGTGACTTCATGCGCTCACCGAGGGCGCTTGCGAGGCGGTAGGGGCCTTTCAAATTCAAATTCAGTACACTGTCGTACAGGTTTTCAGGCACGTCATGNCTAGCCATGCGAGGCCCCATTCCGGCATTGTTGATCAGAATGTCTACACGCCCAAATTCTGTATATGCCGTTTCAACCAAACGATCAATCTCGTCCCATTTTCCGCAGTGCGCGGCGACAGCAAGAGCGCGCCTTCCCAATTTGCGGATATCGTCCGCCGCCGCCTCGCACGCTTCAAGTTTGCGGCTCGCGACGATGATGTCGGCTCCTCTTTCAGCGAGAGCTATGGCCATCTGATAGCCAAGCCCTCGGCTTCCGCCGGTTATAAGGGCAACTTTACCTGTGAAGTTCAGCAATGGATCAGTCATGACGTTTCCCCTGTTTTTNAAGAAGGGGGAGTGTACCGCCGTCAGCCTGCGGCGCCACCTGTGTCCTAGGGAGAGGAATCTACAAAAAAGAATTCAGGTCCGAGATGAATTGGTCAAATTTGTCATGGTGCAGCCAGTGTCCTGCATCTTGATACAGTTTGACTTCAGCGTTTCGGAAATTCTGGAGACGCCCGTCTTTCGCAGGATTCGAAGCCCAACTTTTCTCGCCGTACAGCAGAAGCGTAGGGCAGGTGATCTGACCCCAAAGGTATTCAAGATCTGCATGCGCCATGTCGTATGGTGGAAATGTGCGGAAGTAGTTGTCAAATTTCCAAGACCAGGTGCCATCTTCATTTTGGCTGATTCCGTGGACGGTTAGATGGCGTGCCTGTTCGTCATTCAGATAGCTGTTTTCTTCTTTCATGCGCGTAAAGGCGTCTTCTAGGCTGGCGTATCGTTTTGGCACTCGGCCAGCGATACCGCGCTTTGCTTCGATCCACTCGCGCATGCGTTCGTCGATTGGTCGTCCGAAGCGTTCTTCCAGCATTTTGGGTGAAGGTCCNAGACCTTCGATCGCGACGAGTTTGCGAACATTTTCTGGGTAAATGCCCGCATATCGGAGTGCGATATTCCCGCCATAAGAGTGCGCGACGATTGTCACTGGCGCGAGTTTCTTCTGATGGATCAGCTGTGCGAAATCATAAACGCAAGCGCGCGCAGAATACTCTCCATCTGCAGACCAGGCACTGTCACCATGTCCGCGAAGATCGGGTGCGATAACGTGCCAGTCCTGCCGCAATTCCTGAGCTGTCCAGTCCCAACTGCGGCAATGGTCTCGCCCGCCGTGAAGCAGGATCAGGGGGGGCGCGCCTTCATTCCCCCAGTCGGCATAATGAAGACGGAGGCGTTGCGAAATATATGTTTGCGAAGTGGGACCATGGATCATTCTCATATAGTCAACATGCGTGCATTGAATGTCCACCCGCTCCGTGGCGGCAGGTTAGCTAGTCATAATCCAAGCTCGCACGGCTTCCGGTCCCGTAGAATATTCGAGATACATATTTATGTATTTTTCTCGGACAGGATNAATTGTAAGCGCATATTAATCCTTTTCAGTGCTAATTATTTAATAGCGTGGTTGATCNGATTGGGCGGTCGGGTATGCGAGGGGATTTCGGGGGGAGTCACACATGGGAAAGGCCGCGAGACACTCGCCAGACGTTATCGAACTGGACTTGAAGCGTGGTCGCCAACTTGGGTCAGCACTGCGTGATGCATACGCCAGTGTGCTCAACGAGCCGTGCCCTCAGCATCTTCTGGATTTGCTGGATGAGCTGCGGCTAAAAGAAAAATCCAATCAGGACAAACAGACGAGCTGAAATCAGCCGAGCTGCTGAGATATATCCAGTTTTCGGGATTCAGAAAACGCGTCTGCCTGATCGAGGCGTTTCCGTGCCAAGTCCTTCGCCGCCTCACCTTTGTGACGAGCGTCGTTANTTCTAGAGCGAAGTGTCGGCGTACTCCGACTCGACAGCTGAAGTGAATTCAGCGTCTTGCGCAAAAAGGGAAGTCTCCAAACCATCACCAACCTCCTGCTGTAATGGCGAAGCCTACGAGGGGTGACCCACTCGATTCATCGACGCCAATTCTGGCGGACGGCTTGAAATATCTTCCGCATTTCCTGCGCCTATCCGGCCAACAACTCGAATATGTTAACGCATATTCTTCCGTTGCGCGAGTTCGATTCTATTAAATCGTGGCAAAGGCGATCTATCTCGGTTGGACCGAGCGAATTCCAGCTGCAATGAATTGGCTACCGGCGACCAGTTGGATTGTCCGGTGTAGCCTCATCAGTTCGTGGCAGCTGAACGGCTCCGATTGTGCCGAAGATTTGCTCCCAGAAGCCGAGTTCGCGTCCCCGTGTGGGTGTTTCGCGAGAGGCGTAATTGACGATTTGGCCTGCATTCTCGTCGTATTCTACCACTTCCTCTACCGCGTCATCCTCTCCGAATCGGATGGCCACGATACTGCGAGATTTGACCTTCGGGTTCAAATACGCGACGCGTTCCTGGAGTTCGGACATGTAGATCCAGGTGTTCTCGTCGAAAATGCTTGTCGTCGAAGGCGAGCCGAGTTGCGCCAGAACGCTCGACCGAGTGTCTTCGCCAGGTTTCATTTCCCGGGGTTGTGCCTCATCAGCCACATAGCCATGATAGTCACGCGAGGGCGTGAGGCAGGCTGTAAGAGGCAGAGCCACAAGTGACAGTGCCAGTATCGCGCATCGCGACATAGGACTACTCCTGTTAATTCGACACGAAAGACCTAGCTGTTGGTGGCACGTCTTGGCAAGCGGAGGAGTGCAGGTTTGATGGCGTTTCCCAAGTTTTGGAACAGTGACAGCAAACAGATTCGAAAGTCTTCAGACTCCCTGTATTCCGGTATGGCTGCGGCATCGCTGAGACCGGTTTTGTACGAACAAGGGGCCGCGATAGACAGTTTTGAGGGCCGTGCCGCGATGATTACGATTCACGCCACGCTAGTGCTCGGCCGTCTCGGGCGAATCAACACTACGCGTGCGAGGAAAATTGCCGAACGGCTCAATACCACAGTGTTGGACCAGTTCGACGCGGCCTATCGGGAAACCGGAGTGGGCGATTCCTCTATTGCCCGCAAAGTCCGCAAACTTGCGGAAGTTCATTACGGTCTTGGGAAGGCGCTTACCGAGGCCGTCTATAAATCCGGCGAAGATTCCACGAAGGCGGTAATTGCTTGCATTCAGCGAAACGCTTTGAGTGAGGCGGGAAGAGAACGGCTTCTGGCGCTGTACTTGTTACACAACAGACATCGTTTGGATGCCCTTGACGATGATACTGTCCTTGCGGGCGATTTCGATTGGGCACTTCCTGCGGACGACGAGNCCTCCAGCACATGAGCGGCGTTGCCAATGCCCGAGGCGCGCCGTAAACACCGCAAAGTAACCCAAGTGACCTCACGGAGCGTGATAGCCCTATGGCTGACGGCTTGATTCTGGCAATTGATGCGATGGGGGGCGACGACGCCCCGGACGTAACCGTCGCGGGTGCTGAGTTGTTTGTTGCCGCTCGCCCCANTGCGCGCGTGCGTCTTCATGGCGATGAAACCAAACTCGCTTCATTGCTTTCGAAAGCAACAGAAAGAATTGAGATCGTTCATACGGACTTGGCCATTACAAGCGATATGAAGCCCAGCCAGGCTCTACGTCGAGGCAAGGGCTCTTCGATGTGGAATGCGATTGAGGACGTGAAAGCTGGCCGCGCCCATGCGTCGGTATCGGCGGGTAATACTGGTGCGCTGATGGCCATTTCGATGCTTGTCCTGCGCAAGATGGATGGCGTTCACAGGCCAGCCATGACGGCAGCCTGGCCAACGCTTCGTGGTCGCAGCGTCGTTTTGGACGTAGGTGCAAATCTTGAGGCGGATGCGGCACAATTGGTAACGTTCGCGATCATGGGCGAGGCCTATGCACGCGCCATTCTTGGAATTGAGAAACCGACGATCGGAATTCTGAATATTGGCTCCGAAGANATGAAAGGTCACGACGAGATCCGNGAAGCGCACGAGCTTCTGAGGAACTCNGATCTGGACCTTGATTATCATGGCTTCATCGANGGCGACGACATTTCNACTGGAACAGTNGACGTCATTGTAACTGACGGTTTTACTGGCAATGTCGCATTGAAGGCTGGCGAAGGCGTTGCGCGGATGCTCGGTACTCGCGTGCGTGAAGCGCTGACATCAAGCATTCTTTCCAAGGTTGGCGCGGTGCTGGCCATTGGCGGCTTGAAGCAGCTGCGCGAACAGATGAACCCCAGCAATGTAAATGGNGGTGTGTTGCTGGGTCTTGGCGGTGTNTCCGTGAAAAGCCANGGTGGTACAGACGCAAAAGGGTTTGCGCGTGCTTGTGAACTTGCAGCTGANCTCGCGAATAGCCACTTCCGGGAAGAGGTCGCCCACAATCTGAACAAGATCCGGCAGAAGGGTATAGCCGCCGAATAGGCGTCTTATGTAAAGGTAGATCATGGCACGGCGCAGCTTTATCCGTGGAACTGGCAGCTATCTGCCAGCCAAGGTTCTGACAAACGATGACATGTCCCAAATGGTCGATACGACCAATGAGTGGATCATCGAGAGAACTGGCATAACCCGTCGTCACGTGGCCGCTGATGACGAGGTCACATCAGATATTGCGGTTGTCGCAGCGAAGCAGGCACTTGAAGCGGCCGGAATGAAGGCCTCTGATGTCGATCTGATCGTGCTGGCGACTACGACACCAGACCGAACCTTTCCGGCAACCGCCACTGCGGTTCAGGCGAAACTCGGAATCGAACAAGGTGCAGCCTTCGATGTGCAGGCTGTTTGCTCCGGCTTTCTCTTTGCCCTGGCAACTGCTGACTCGATGTTGAAGCAGGGGCTATTTAACACGGCTCTCGTGATTGGTGCGGAAACCTTCACGCGCATTCTCGATTGGTCGGACCGCGGCACGTGCGTCCTGTTCGGTGATGGCGGCGGCGCTGTGGTGCTGCAAGCTGAAGAGTGGGATGGCGCTGAAGATGCCGGTGTGATCACCCACCACATCCGAACTGACGGAACCAAGTCAGATTTGCTCTACGTCGATGGTGGAGTGAGCTCTACAGGGACGATTGGGCATGTGCGTATGGAAGGTAACAAGGTGTTCCGGCACGCAGTTGCCAATATTTCATCGGCAATTCAGGCGGTGCTGGATGAAACCGGGCTGTCCTCCGAAGAAATTGATTGGTTCGTGCCTCATCAGGCGAACAAGCGCATTCTGGATGCCGTTGCCAAGCGCATGAACATTGATGACGAAAAAGTTGTCATCACGGTCGACCAACATGCGAACACGTCTGCCGCATCTATTCCGTTGGCACTTGATCACGCAGTCCGCAGCGGTCGCGCCAAACCCGGCGACTTGATTCTGTCAGAAGCGATGGGCGGGGGATTTTCCTGGGGCGCAAGTCTATTCCGGCTCTAGCCTGATCATCAAAAATCAGCATTATCAAAGAACTGACGCAACGGATCCGCTAGGGATCCGTTAACGAAATTCGTTCAATCATTAACCAAAGCGGGAGAATCCCCATGAGCAATCAGACCGTCACCCGGGCCGAAGTCACGGATGCGATCGTACGAGAAGTTGGCGTTACGCGTCAGGAATCGTCCGATCTGCTGGACCGGACCCTGGAACTGATCGGTTCTGCTCTGGAGACAGAGGATGAGGTGAAGCTCTCCCGTTTTGGCAATTTCGTGGTGCGCTCGAAGGCACCACGGGAGGGCCGAAACCCAAAAACCGGGGAGGAAGCCGTGATTGCCGCGCGCCGCGTCGTCACGTTCCGCCCTTCACCAATGCTCAAATCATTGGTGGATCATAAATAGTCAGAAAGGACCTCTCATGTCGGCAAGCCGAGCCCGTATCCATAAATCCGCTCAAGCGTTCCGGTCTATCGGTGAAGCGGCAGGGGAACTCGGTCTGGAGACACATGTCATCCGATATTGGGAAACCAAATTCACAAAAGACGTACGCCCTATCAAACGTGCCGACGGGCGACGTATGTTCCGTCCGCAGGATCTGGATGCGCTCAGAGCAATTCAGATCCTGGTCCACGAAAAGGGACTGACCTTGAAGGGAGCCAAATCGCTGTTGGCAGAACAAGGCGTTGCAGCTGTGCTATCTGGCGCAGCAACACTCGGTACAAGCCCGGCTAGAGAGCTTCAGAAAACGGTTGAAGAGGCATTCAGGTCTGACCCAGCAGACGTTCGAGATGACAAGCTTCAAGACACGCTTGTGGGTCTTACGGATCTGAAGGCTCGTCTGGATGCCGTTCGCCAAGAACGCGCAGCCTGATCCCACATAAGACATTGCGGAAGAGAGGCGGCTTGGGTACAAGCCGCCGAAGTCGGAGCGTGGCGCAGCCCGGTAGCGCACTCGCCTGGGGGGCGAGGGGTCGTAGGTTCGAATCCTATCGCTCCGACCATTTCCGTCCGATCCTGAAGAAGGACCGGACGGTTCGGAATTGCGATTATTCGTCCTGCAGTTTTACGCTCTCAACCTTGCCCATCGCGGCGAGCGCAAACGCGTAGTCCAGTGCGACATCTTTCAGGCCTTCAAAACGCCCGGAAGCGCCGCCATGACCGCCTTCCATTTCAATACGCAGAAAGTAAGGGCCGCCATTCGGAGCATCGTGACGCAGTCGCGCCGCCCATTTCGTCGGCTCCCAATAGGCAACGCGAGGATCGGACAGCCCACCCGTGATCAACATGGGCGGATAGGCCAGATCAGCGACATTGTCATAAGGGCTGTAGGCCATGATTGTATCGTAGTCTTCCGCAGATGTAAGCGGATTGCCCCATTCCGGCCATTCCGGAGGGGTTAGCGGCAGGCTCTCATCAGACATGGTGTTTACCACGTCCACGAATGGCACTGCCGCAATAATTCCGCCGAACAGTTCCGGATCCATGTTTGCTACGGCGCCCATCAACAAGCCGCCTGCCGATCCGCCATAAGCGACGATGTTGCCCTTGCTCGTGTAATTCTGCTCAACGAGATAGTGTCCGGCTGCAATGAAATCCTTGAATGTGTTCGGCTTCTTTTCAAGCTTTCCATCCAGATACCACTGGTAACCCTTCGCCTTGCTGCCTCGCGGGTGAACGATGGCGTAGACAACTCCGCGATCGACCAGGCTGAGGCGGCTTGTGCGGAAGTCTGCCGGGTAGGTGATTCCGTAGGAGCCGTATCCGTAGAGAAGCATCGGTGCAGAACCATCCACCGGAGTTGTCTTGTGTCGCAACAGAGTGATTGGTACTTCCACGCCATCCCATGACGGTGCCATCAGGCGCTCTGCAATATACTCATCCGGGGAGTGGCCGGATGGCACTTCCCGCGTCTTCCGCAGAATTCGTTCATGCGTGTCTAGATTATAATCGAAAACCTGTTCCGGAGTAGTTGGAGACGAATACTCGAATCTCAGAACAGGCGTTTCGAAATCATAGCCGCTATCCAGACCGAGTGAGTACGCTGCCTCTTCAAAACTGATCTCATGACTGGAGCCGTCCTTGCGTGCATGAATGACGATGCGAGGCAGACCGTTTTCGCGCTCAATTATGGTTAGATAGTCTTTCTGTGGCTGCATGCCCAGAAGCAGCGTTCCGGGCCGATGGGGAATAACTTCCTCCCAATCATCCCTGCTCGTCGATTCCATGGGTGCACGCATCAGTTTGAAATCAACAGCGCCATCCAGATTGGTGAGAATGTAGAATTGGTCGTCCCAGTGGGCGACATTGTACTCATTGTCGGTTTCGCGCGCGGCGATGAGACGAGGGGTTGGATCGGCTTCGTCTACTGGGAACCAGTAGATTTCAGACGTCGTATGGCTTGAAGCGCTGATGAAGATAACTTCCTCACTCGCGCTCTTGTTGATGCTCAGGAATACTCCGGGATCTTCTTCGCGGTAAACCAGGGTGTCTTCGCCGGTTTCGAGATCACGCTGCCATACGGAGTCGGGCCGGGCATTCTCATCACGATGGATCCAGAAAATGCGCTTTCCATCAGACGACCACTCGAATGGACCGTAGGCGTTGTCTATATGGACGCCAAGGTCGTCTCCTGACTCGATGTTCTTGAGGCGGATCGAGTAGAATTCGCTTCCTTGAGTATCTGTCGCGTAGGCAATCAGAGTGTGGTCAGGTGAGGTGTCTATACCGCCAAATGAAAAGTATTCCTTGCCCTCGGCCAGTGCATCTCCATCGAGCAGGATCGTTTCTTCTGCGCTGTCGTCAAATGCCTTGTCTGCGGGCTTGCGCGCGATAATTGCATATTCGCCGCCTTCGCGGAAACGGGTATAGTAGGCGTAAGGACCATCGATTTCGGGGACAGAGCTGTCATCCTCCTTGATGCGCCCTCTCATTTCCTTGAATAACTCTTCGCGCAACGCGGTTGTGGGGTCTTCAAGTGCCGCTTTGGTGAAAGCGTTTTCTGCTTCGAGATAGTCTCGAATATCCTGGCGAAGCACGGAAGGGTCGCGCATCACCTCTTGCCAATTCTCATCCTTCATCCAGTTGTAGGGATCATTTCGCGTTCGACCGACTTGTGTGATCTCATGGTCGACACGGGCCGCGACTGGAGGTGCAGGCTGTGAGGTCGCCGGCGAGTTTTCAGGTATTGGTGCTGCGGTTTGCGCTTTCTGGGAGGAAGTTTCGGTCATTGTGCATCCGGTGCTGAGCGCTACTGCGGCAGCGCTAATCATTAGAAGGGAAAGGCGCATAATTGAATCTCCGGTGGTAGGATTTGCCCCGAATAGGATCAGGTGCGCCAGATATTGTCCAGCGCTATTCGGCTGGTCTGAATTCCAGCACCACGCCGTTGATACACCAGCGCTCACCTGTTGGAGGCGGGCCATCCTTGAAGACATGACCTTGGTGCATTCCACAGATCGCGCAGTGGCATTCGGTGCGGGGCAAGATCATCTTGAAATCTGTCTTGGTTGCGACGACGCCCTCGCTGGCAGGTTGCCAGAAACTCGGCCAACCCGTGCCGGAGTCGAATTTGTGTTCAGACGACCAAAGCGGTGTATCGCATCCTTTGCAATAAAAGAGGCCGTCTCGCTTCTCGTCATTATGATTGCCGGGCGTAAAAGCGCGTTCTGTGCCTTCCCGAATACCAACCCGGTACTCTTCTTCTGTAAGCATTTCGCGCCATTCGCGGTCGGACCGCTCAATTCTGGTCTTGGTCATGACAGGCTCCGTATTCGCATCTGACGATGATATAGGCGTTCGGCCTGATCACGCCATTGCCAACTCTGCAACGGCAACAAATGGCAAACAAAAAAAGACCGCCAAACTGGCGGTCTTTCCTTGGTATTTATCTATGGGGCCGAGTCTAGCCGTACAGCACTGTAATCGACTCAGCGACGAGTGCCGGACGGTCCTGTCCTTCGATCTCCACTGTCGCTTCCATCTTCATTTGCTTGCCACCCGCCTTCGGTTCAACAGACAGGCATTTCTGACGCAGACGAACCTTGGAGCCAACGGGGACCATGTTCGTGAAACGAACTTTGTCAGAGCCATAATTGATGCCACGTGTTGTGCCGGAAACGCGGAGCACCTCAGAGCCCAGCATGGGCAGCAGTGACAATGTCAGGAAGCCATGCGCGATCGGGCTACCGAGCTCTTTGGTGGCGCGCTCCACGTCGACGTGGATCCACTGATGGTCTCCGGTCGCCTCAGCAAACATGTTGACGCGATCCTGATCAATCACATGCCAATCGGACACGCCAACTTCCTGGCCGGCAAGCGATTCGAGATCATCGTAAGCAATGGTGCGTGGGTCCGCCATATAATCCTCCTATTGGTTTGAAGATGTTGTGGACCGGGATCGCCCATTCCGCAAGATTTACGGAAGGGCAAGGCGCCAATCACACACACGAACCTTAAACGATCCGGCTTTCTTTCTTGCCCCAGTAACGATCGCGGATCAGCCGCTTGTAGAGCTTTCCGGTTGGGTGGCGTGGCAGCTCTAGATCGAAATCGACAGATTTTGGACATTTGATCTTGGACAACTCGCTGCGACAGAACTCCAGTAGTTCGGCGGCCAACTCGTCTGATGGTGCAATTCCCGGCATTGGCTGCACAATGGCCTTAACAGCTTCGCCAAACTCTTCATCCGGCACACCGATGACGGCGACATCGGCGACTTTGGGATGTGTGATGAGGACGTTCTCTGCTTCCTGCGGATAGATATTCACCCCCCCTGAGATGATCATGAACGCCTTTCGGTCCGTCAGATACAAGAAGCCATCCTCGTCGACTTTTCCGACGTCTCCCAAAGAGGACCAGTCCGAATGCTTTGGATTGAGCGCGGAAGCGTTCTTCTCCGGGTCGTTGTGATAGTTTGGCGGGGCTGTTCCGCCGAAATATACTTGGCCTTCCTCGCCAACGGGCACTTCGTCGCCGTTTTCATCGCAGATGTGAAGTTCGCCGAATATGGCGCGGCCAACAGTGCCTTTGTGCTCCAGCCATTCCGCGCTCTTGGCCCATGTCATGCCGTTCCCTTCAGAACCGGCATAGTATTCGTCGATGATAGGGCCCCACCACTCAATCATTTGCTCTTTGACCGGGATCGGACAAGGCGCGGCAGCGTGGATGACGAATTTCAGGCTGCTTACATCATATGAATTGCGAACATCTTCCGGCAGTTTGAGCAGTTTCACGAACATGGTTGGCACCATTTGCGTGTGCGTGGCCTTGTACGTCTGAACGCAGTCGAGGAAGGCTTCTGGGTCAAATTTCTCCATCACCACCAGCGTTGCGCCGAGGCGCGTGAATGTCATGCACCAACGTAGCGGCGCAGCATGGTACAGCGGTGCCGGCGACAGATAGACATTGTCCGGCCCGGCCCCGGCAAGTGCGCGGGTAATCTGAAGGAGAACATTATCTGCATCTATGGGGGTGTCTGGTTCCAGTGGCGGCCGAATGCCTTTTGGGCGACCAGTGGTGCCTGAAGAATACAGCATATCTGTGCCGGCCATTTCGTCGGCTATAGGTGTCGTAGGAAAAGACGTCTGATGTGCTTCCAGNCCATCAAAGCCGTCGATATCTCCGTCGATGCACCAATAGTNGCCTAACGATGTCAGTTCCTTCACCTGTTTTGCAATATCGCCTTTGCCCGCGCTGGCGATCAAGAGAGTGCTGCCNGAATCTTCAATAATATACTGAACCTCGGGTGCGGTGAGCCGGGACGATACGCAGACGAAGTAAAGGCCTGAGCGCTGCGCCGCCCAACAGATTTCGAAGTAGCGAGCTGAGTTCTCTGCGAACAAGGCGATCGTGTCGCCGGGCTTCAGGCCAGCATTGCGAAACGCGTGAGCGATCTGATTTGACCGCTCGTCCANTTCCTTGAACGTGACGGTTTTCCCAGATGGAGCCATGATATAGGCGGGCTTGTCCGGATGGGTTTTGGCGTGGTGACAGGGATGCATGGTTTCCTCCAGAATCGGCGCGGCTACTGTCGAGCGCGTTCGACTTTCAGGAGAAGTTTCTAGTCAGACGTGGACGTTCGTCTACCGGCAACGTCGCGTCAGCTAGGGCTATTTCGGGAAGCCAGGCGAGTCTCGTTTGTCTGGATTGTCTTCCAGATATGCGAATTTGAGCTCGGTTGAGCGATTGTGGTTGCCATCAGGTGACCAGCCAGGCGCATTGATCAGTCGGCCGATCCAATGGTGCGGCCGCCATCCATCAGACGCGCAATCTTTCAAAAGACCGAAAAACTCATGGAACGCGATGACAATTGGGTTGTGATCGTT
This sequence comes from Hyphomonas sp. TMED31, assembly GCF_002172815.1. Taxonomy (NCBI): domain Bacteria; kingdom Pseudomonadati; phylum Pseudomonadota; class Alphaproteobacteria; order Hyphomonadales; family Hyphomonadaceae; genus Hyphomonas; species Hyphomonas sp. TMED31. Next base: position 59,355 of record NZ_NHCK01000072.1, read on the forward strand.
GAGCGGCTTCACGATTCCGTAAATTGGCTTCTCATCTTCCAGCTCGGGTACGAAAGTACCAAACGCCTTGTCCCAGATAATGAAGACGCCGGCAAAGTTGGTGTCGAGATAGCGGGGATTGGTGGCGTGATGCACTCTATGATGGCTCGGTGTGTTGAACACCGCTTCGAACCACCGAGGCATTTTGTCGATGGCCTCAGTATGAATCCAGAACTGGTAAAGCAGGTTCAGACCGCCCACAAAGAAAATGACGTAAGGGTGGAAGCCTATGACGACCATTGGCAAACCGATCCATATCAATCCAGNGAACGGGCCNAACCAAGGCTGCCTCAGGGCCGTCGTCAAATTGTAGTTGGTCGAGGAATGATGGGTGACATGTTCCATCCACCACCAGCGCGCCCGGTGCGCGAAGCGATGCTTCCAATAATAGATGAAGTCGTAGAGCACGAACCCTGCCAAGGCGGACCAGAGCGTGAAAGGCAGTGTCAGGATACGAAATGGCCAGGCCACGAGCATCATCCAGATCGCGACAGAACCGGTCAGCGTATTGATGATGACATTGCCGAGGCCCATNGCGAGCGAAGCCACGGCGTCTTTGGTATCGTATCGCCCCTGAGCGCGACCTGATTGGACCGCCCACCACTCCAAGGCGACTGAAGCGACAAAAACAGGGGCNGCAAAGGTGGTGACGGCGGGCAGGGGATTGAATTCCATCGATCAGCAGACCGTTGAGTAAAATATTGGGTTTACGCCAAGCGTTGCGAACCGCGGTTGTCTTCTTCTAATCAGGCTTGGTCGCNTTGCGAAAGGGCCTGCGTCAGTATGCATCGGCAATTGGTTTGCCGTCGCGCTTGTAGACTTTTCCGTCTTTCATGACGAAGTCGACTGACTCGAATACGGAGATGTCTTCCATCGGGTCCGCTTTCACGGCGACAAAGTTCGCAAAACACCCGACATCACCACAGCCCAGTTTTCCCTCCTGTCCGAGCGCTTCCGCTGCCAGGTTTGTGCCTGCCTGCAAGGCTTGCATGGGCGTCATGCCAAGCATCACCATGCGTGAGAATTGTCGCCCATTGTCGCCATGNGGATAAATGCCTGAGTCAGAGCCGAATACGACCTTGACCCCGGATTTCACNGCCGCCGTGAAGCTATCACGCTGGATTTTCGAGATCGCGCGTTCCTTGGCCAAGGATTCTTCAAGCACGCCATTCTTTTCCCCCTCAGANAGCGTGTATTCTGTATTGTAGATATCCATGGACAAGAAGGTGCCGTTGTCCTTCGCGAGCTTAATCGTTTNCTCGTCGAGGATGCTGGCATGCTCGATAGTATCGATACCTGCCAGAATGGCGTTTTTGATCCCAATCGTGCCGTGCGCATGGGAAGCGACCTTTAAACCACGTGCATGAGCTTCATCGGCGACGGCGGCGAGTTCCTCGAGGGTGCCCTGGGCAGCGCCCAGACTTGTGCCTTTGGAAAACACGCCACCGGTGGAACACGTCTTGATAAGATCCACCCCGTATTTGATATTTCGGCGAACCTTTTCTCGCATCTCCCAAGGGCCGGTCGCGACNTTCTCNCCGACCAGANTGTATTCTGACGGCANCAGATTGTTGTCTGAGCAATGTCCGCCAAGAATGCCNACGGGCGGCCCTGACACNAACATTCGTGGCCCNGGCACGTCGCCTTCATTGATCGCATCCCGTAANGCAACATCGCTNTAGCTTGAGGCGCCAACATTTCTGACNGTCGTGAAGCCCGCCAACANGGTTTTGCGTGCATTCTTGACGCCTGTGATCGCATCACGTTCGTCGGAAAAGCTCAGCGANTAGTAGGCAGGGTCCTCCGGATCCGATGTCAGATGCGTATGCATGTCGATGAACCCTGGTNCCAGGGTTGCATTNCCAAGATCGATTATNTCAGCGCCACGGGGTTTGCGTAATTCGTTCGCGNTTCCTCGNTCGACGACCTTGCCGTCCTCAATCANAAAAGCAGGATTCTNGATTGTTTCGGCAGCNACNGGATCCACGAAATANTCTGCGGTCAGGTAAATCTGCTCAGCCGAGGCTGTCTGGACNATAATCGCGCANGCTGTGCCGGCCAGNAAATTGGAGAGTTTCATCTCGGAATCCCTTTAACTGAATGGATNNGACTATCCGGCTGAGCCTTGCNTCCCGTCAAGCGCAANCCTGTGTGCCGCCGGGTAAGTCTTGACGAATGCTGAGGCGCGGGCAGCTTGGCGCGGAAAAACAGCAAAGGGAGTCCAGCCATGGCGCAGCCGAAGCAA
>NZ_NHCK01000073.1:0-13478 GCF_002172815.1 Hyphomonas sp. TMED31
ATTGAGGGACCGAACTGGTATGCTGACCGCGCGGTTCTGACGGCTGCGCGNAGNGGATCCCGCGCNGTGATGACCCCGATGAAGCGCTATTACCCGGCCGCGCAGATGCCGACCACGGAAACCGCGATCCACAAGACCGGCACGGGCGATCTCTATGCGGCGCTGGGCGAACAGCGCATGGTGGAGGGCGAACCGCGCTGGGTGTTCCGCGTCTACTACAACCCGATGATNGATCTGCTATACTTCGGCGTANTCCTGATGGCGCTGGGCGGTGTGTTCAGCCTGTGGCCGAGGCGGAAAGCATGAAGCAGATCATCATTATCCTGATCAGTGTCGTGTTGGCGGGTGCGGCGTTTGCCGAAGACGTGGCGCTGGACGATCCGCAACAAGAGGCCCGCGCGCAGGATCTAATGCGGGAGCTGCGCTGTGTGGCGTGCGAGAATGAGCCAATCTCGCAATCCTCTGCGCCGATTGCCGAGGACATGCGCGCACGTGTTCGCACCCTTGTTGAGGAAGGCGCAAGCGACGAAGAGGTTCGNACCTGGTTTGAAGATCGCTATGGCGAGTTTGTCCTGTTCCGTCCGAAGGCGGAGGGCGTGGCTGGCTGGATGCTGTGGGGCCTGCCATTCGCATTATTGCTGATNGGCGGCTGGATCGGCCTGCAGATTGCCCGCTCTCGCAAGGCAGCACCGGTTGAACCGATCGCGCCGGAAGACGTCTAGTAGACGCCAGCCGGCAGAAGGTATGGCGCCCCAAGCCAGACCACCCATCCACCAAGCGCAATGAACGGCCCGAACGGGATGGCTGTGTCGGCATCTGCCTTGCGAATGCCTGTCACGGCCAGCGCAATGACGCCGATCAAGGCGGAAGCAGACGCCNCAAGCATNATGGGCGCAAGACCCATCCACCCCGTCCAGACGCCAAGACCGCCGAGGAGTTTCGCNTCACCGCGCCCGATGCCGTCCCGCCCGCGCAGGCGGCGATAGCCGACTTCGATGGCGACCAGCACGAGATATCCGGCAAGGCCGCCAATGGCATGCGCTCGCCATTCCTCCGGGCGTGTCAGCCAGACCATGGCGATGCCCAGCAGGACAATTCCGGCTGTCAGGGGATCGGGCAGNGTNAAGCTGCGAATGTCNATGATGCTGAGCGCCAGAAGGAGNGCGCCNAGGCANAGCGTCAGGAGCAGCGTTCCCGGCGGCGCGAACATCCAGGCAGAGATGCCGAGCGCGGCTGTGGCCAGCGCTGTCAGCAAGAGAGAAAGTGGTTTTGACATGCGTGTCTGTCCTTTCCCCGGCCGGGGCAATGCTCGCTCAAGAGCATTCGCGCCTGGGGAAATCAAGAGTGGCCAGCAAACAGGACGCGCCAGNAAACGCGCGGCGGTGAGTGGGGGAGTCTTCCTGTCGTGGGATGCCGACGCCGCTCCATAACACTCGTCAGCTGGGTGGGGACGCGCTTGACGATTGCAATGGCCCGGAAGGTGAGTCCTGGCAGGGACCTTTGCCTCCGGAGGCATATGCCGCAGTTCCCGTAAGGGCCTGTGCGACGCCGGCAACTTGTTCGGGGGCAGCCCTCCACGACCGAATGCAAACGCCCGGTCCCNGGTGCCGACGGGCGGCAAAAGAGACATGGCGTGATTGCGGAAATACCCCCCAAAGCCTGTTGTTATTACAGAATGGGCCGAAAATTCGAGTCTTACAAGGGAATTCACCGGGGATGCGAAAAATTTATTGGGGAAACAGCGCGGTGGAGGATTACCCTCAGATTTACCCTGATTTCGCCGCAGTCATCGGGCAGTTGAGGGAATACCGTGTGGTGCGGTGCCAATTATGGGGAATTCAGGCAAAATAACCTTGCTGTCTTTTAATGACCACAATGCTTGTGGCAGGNTAATGTTTGGACCACATGCCCAATACCGGCAAATTTTTCAGTGACTTGGAGACAGGAATGAAGACAATCGGCATATCGAGACAGGCCATGGTAGCAGCGCTGGTAGGCGTCGCGATGGTGGGCTCTTTCTCTCTGGCCCCACAGGTCTTCAGCCCGGAGGCCGGCGCCCAGCCGATTCAGATTGAAGCNCCACNTGGTGCACCGCTCAGCTTTGCGGACCTGATCGAGCAGGTCGAGCCTGCGGTTGTCAGCGTGAATGTTACCACGGAGCGCGAAGTTGGCCGCCTGGCAGACATGCAGCAATTCTTCGAACAGTTCCGCGGCATGCCTGGCCTGGACGAGTTCATGGAACAACGCCGCCAGGAAGAGGAAGAAGAGCCGGAAACCCAGGAAGGGCGTTCGCTCGGCTCGGGCTTCTTCATCTCGAAAAATGGCTACATCGTCACCAATAATCACGTCGTGGATGGCGCGACCGCAATTCAGGTTGTCTTGCAGGATGGCCGCGAACTGGACGCTGAACTGGTCGGCAAGGACGCCCAGACAGACCTCGCCGTGCTGCGCGTGACGGAAGAGGGCGAATACCCCTTTGTGAATTTCGGCGACTCCCACACCATGCGCAAAGGTGACTGGGTCGTGGCGCTGGGCAACCCATTCGGCCTCGGCGGAACAGCCACCGCGGGCATCCTGTCAGCTGACGGGCGCGAGATTGGCCCTGACAGCCCGTACACAGACTTCCTTCAGATTGACGCCTCGATCAATCGCGGCAATTCCGGCGGTCCGACCTTTGACCTGAACGGCAATGTGATCGGTGTGAACACNGCGATCTTCTCTCCAACGGGTGGTTCGGTTGGCATCGGCTTTGCCATTCCGGCAGAACTGGCCGATGAAGTCACCAAGGCCCTGATCAAGGACGGGAAAGTGTCCCGTGGCTGGTTGGGCGTTGCGATTCAGGATCTGACCGAGGATATGGCGGAAGCCCAGGGCATCAAGGATGCCAAAGGGGCGATCATCGCTGACGTGACCAGCGGCAGCCCGGCCGAGAAAGGCGGATTGGAACGCGGCGACATCATCCTGTCCGTCAATGGCGACAAGGTGACGGACGCAACCTCCACCACGCGCCTNGTCGGAAAGCTGATTGCGAACACCGCCAACCGGTTTGAAATCATTCGCGGCGGCAAGAAACAGACNATCAACGTGACNGTNGGCGAACGCCCGAGCAATCCGAATGCGAACATCACACCTTCCAGTTCGTCCCCATCGGATGANGCGGTCGAGGATGGCCAGGTGGTTTCCGAAGTCGGTGGCACGTTCGAGCAGATGGACGACGAATTGCGCGAACGCCTTGGCCTGAAAGCCGGNGAGAANGGCCTCGTGATCACCAAGGTTTCAAAGGATGGCGTGCTNGAGGAAGCTGGCTTCCAGGCCGGTATGGTGATCCTCGAAGTGAACAATAAGCCCGCAACGAGCGTTGATGCCCTGCGCAAGGCCATCAGCGATGCAAAGCGGGCCAATCGCACGAAAGTTCTGGTCGCTGTCCGNATNGGGCAGATCACGAATTATCGCACAATTGATTTGTCGGACGCCGAATAGGAGGGTCTGATGCTGCAGACAGTTCAGGAAGACGCCATGCATGTACTCGTGATTGAAGACGATATTGAAATGGCCAGCTTTATCGAGAAGGTTCTGGTTGAGGCGGGCCACCGCGTCGACATGGCCACAGATGGCGACAGTGGCCTGGCCCTGGCAAGATCATCGGAGTTCGATGCGCTTGTGGTCGACCGCATGCTGCCGGAGAAGGACGGCCTGACGCTCGTCAAGGAATACCGTGAGGCTGGCGGCAAGACGCCAACCCTCTTCCTGTCGGCGCTGGGCGATGTCCAGAACCGGGTGCAGGGCCTGAAGGTTGGCGCGGATGATTACCTGGCCAAGCCGTTTGCCCCGGCGGAGCTGGCCGCGCGCGTTGAGGCGCTGGGCCGCCGCCTGCCGGTGGAGCAGCAAATCACCGTTCTCAAGGCGGGCGATCTGGAAATGAACCTGCTGACCCGCAAGGTGACGCGGGCTGGCCAGAAGATTGACCTGCAGCCGCGCGAATTCCGCCTGCTGGAGTATCTGATGCGNCATGCNGGACAGGTCGTGACGCGCACGATGTTGCTGGAGAAGGTGTGGGATTACAATTTCGACCCCCAGACCAATGTCATCGACGTGCATATTTCTCGCCTGCGCGCGAAGATAGACAAGGAATTCGATGAGCCTCTGCTTCATACGGTGCGCGGCGCCGGGTATCGCCTGCAGGGCTAGACGCCCGCGCAGGCGGCTGGCACCAAGCGCTGTATGAAACTTGCCCTGCCGACNTTCCTGAAGACGACAACGTTCAAACTGGCGCTGATCTACAGCGCCATGTTTGCGGCGTTCTCGGCTGCGTTGCTGGTCTATCTCTACTATTCGACGGTCTACTACATCCGCGCGGAGAGCGAGCGGCGGATGGACCTCGAATTCGAGCAGCTCGGCAATGCCTACTTNACCGGCGGTATGGAGCGGCTCAGNCAGTCNGTTCTGGAGCGCATGACGCGGACGGGCTCCACCTATTTCTANTATCTCGAAGATTCCTCGGGCCGGAAGATTGCCGGCCATTTCGGACGAATGCCAACCACGCCGCCGGAAGAGGATGTGCAGACCGTCTATTTCGAATTCCTGCAGCATGAACCGGACGGTACGGAGATATTCCGGCCAGCGGCGGGCCGTATTGTACGCCTGCGCGACAATGGCGGGGCCTTGCTGGTCGCGTTTGACACCGAACAGCAGACTGCGATTGTCGGACGGATCCAGCGGGCAATCTTCATCGCCGCGCCGATCGGGCTGATCTTCTCCCTGTTGGGCGGCATCCTGATCTCCCGCGGGGCTGCGCGACGAGCGGATGAACTGGCCCGGACGGCGGAGGCCGTGATGGGCGGAGAACTGGGGCGCCGCGCGCCTGTGCGGGGGTCTGGTGACGAGTTTGACCGTCTCGCCTCACGCCTCAATGCCATGCTGGACCAGATCGAGAAGCTGGTCGATTCNACCCGCCACACCGGCAACGCCATCGCACATGATCTGCGCTCGCCCCTGTCTCGTCTGCGCAACCGGCTGGAGATTGCCCTGTCAGAGCCGATGACGAGGGAAAGCGCGGANGCNACCCTGGAAGAGACCGTGCTGGAGGTGGACCGCGTGCTGGGCACCTTCAACGCCATCCTGCGCCTTGCCCGGCTTGAGGCGGGCGCAGAAGGCGAGCGGGTGCGGATGGATGTTTCCGAACTGGGCGAAGAGCTGGCCGAACTGTTTGATCCGGCGTGCGAGGAGGCCGGGCTCGGTTTCAAGAGCCAGATTTCGCGCAATCTGGTCGTGCTTGCTGACCGGGACCTTGTGGGGCAGGCGCTCTCGAACCTGCTCGACAATGCNGTGAAGTATACGCCCGAAGGCGGCGANATCAGCTTTTCCATNACGCGCGGGCCNAANGGGACGGTGGACATGACCGTGATCGATTCCGGGCCCGGTGTGCCGGTTGAGGCGCGNGAACGCGTTGTGCAACGCTTCCAGCGCATGGATTCCGCGCGGACCCAGCCGGGCTCTGGCCTTGGTCTGGCACTGGTGGATTCGGTGGCGGACATGCATGGCGGCGCACTGATCCTGGATGATGCGGACGGACCCGCGGACGCACCGGGCCTGAANGCCACGCTTCGCCTGCCAAGAGTGTGAGACCTGTATGCTGACGATTTCGCCCATCGCCGANACGCCNGAAGCNGCGCTGGAGCGGGTCTTGCCNTCTGCGCCTTATCTGCGCCGCCTGCACGAGACGGGCACANGCGGCCATTGGCGCGATGCGCTGCANGCGGTGAGAGATATTCCGGCGGACTTGCCGGAGGCCGAGGCCATGACCGTGATGCGCAAGGCAAAGGCGCAATTGCACCTGTCGCTGGCGGCAGAAGACCTGTCCGGCATACTGCCCGTGATGAGTGTAACGCGGGCGCTGAGCGAGTTTGCCGAGGCCTGTCTTGAGGCGGCCCTGCGCGTGACACTGGCGCGCCGCGGTGTGGNCGGGGCGGGNATCTTTGCTGTCGCGCTNGGCAAGATGGGCGCGTATGAGCTGAACTATTCCAGCGATATCGACATCTGTGTCTTCTACGAACCCGGCGTGTTCATGGCCGGGGACTATGAAGCCGGGGAGACCGCGCAGCGTNTCGCGCGCGATATTGTCCGCATCATGCAGGAACTGACCGGAGACGGGTATGTGTTCCGGACCGATCTGCGCCTGCGNCCNGATCCATCCTCCACACCATTGGCTGTCTCTACACGGATGGCGGACCTCTACTATGAGAGTGTNGGGCAGAATTGGGAGCGCATGGTCTGGATCAAGGGGCGGCCCACGGCGGGCGATCGGGAGAGCGCAGCGCGTTTCCTGAAGATCCTGTCGCCTTTCGTCTGGCGGCGCAATCTGGACTATTGGGCGATTGGCGACATTCAGGCCATCAAGCGCATGATCAACAGCAAGGTGGGGCGGGCCGATTTCGAAACCGTGTCACCGGATGTGAAGCTGGGGCCGGGCGGCATTCGAGAGATCGAATTCTTTGCGCAGACACAGCAGCTGATCCTTGGCGGACGCCAGCCTGAATTGCGGGACAATTCCACGCTCGGCGCGCTGGCAGCCCTGACGAAGGCGGGTGTTGTCGAGCCGGACACGGCGGATGAGCTGAATACGGCCTATCTGGCCCTGCGCAATCTGGAGCACCGGGTCCAGATGCGCCGCGACGAGCANACCCATATTGTGCCCGCCGGAGAAGACGACCGNCGCGATGTGGCGTTGATGTGCGGCTACGACGATCTCGCGGCCTTCGACCTCGATCTTCAAGCCACGCGCCGCTGTGTGCAGGCGCANTATGATCGCCTGTTCGCGCATGAGGATCGCGCGCTGGAGGATCATTCGCTCGGAAATCTCGTCTTCACNGGTGTGGATGATGATCCGGGCACAATCGAAACCCTGGCGTCACTTGGCTTCAGCAATCCGAGCGCCGCNATCGACACGATCCGCAATTGGCACCGGGGCCGCGTCCCCGCCACCCGCACGGCGCGTGGGCGGGAATTGCTGACGGCCTTGCTGCCNGGCATGCTGGCGGCCATGGGCAAGACGGGGGAGGCGGACGAGGCGTTTCGCTGGTTCTCCCGCTTTTTCGAGGGCCTGTCATCGGGTGTGCAGACGTTGTCGATGCTGCTGGCAGAGCAGACATTGCTGGACGATCTTGTCTCCACCCTGGCCCTGGCTCCGCGCCTGGCGCAGATCCTGTCGCGCCGGCCAGACCTGCTGGAGGCACTGGTCAGCAATCAGGAGCCGTCCCGCCCGGTGATTGATGAGCATGTCAGTTTTGATGGCGCACTGGATTCGTGGCGGCGGTATCACCGTGAACAGAATTTCCTGATCGGACACCGTCTGNTGCACGGGTTGATTCAGGCACGGGACGCCGGAACGCATTGGTCTGACCTGGCCGATGACACCATTCGGGAGATGGCCGCTGCGGCGGAGCGGGAAACGGCCAATCGGTATGGGCCGAGGCCGGGCAGCTGGGCGGTGTTCGCAATGGGCAAGCTGGGCGGACGGGAGTTGACCGCCGGATCGGACCTCGACCTGATCGTGATCTACGACGCCGACCCGATGGAAGCCCAGACCTGGTATACACGGTTTACCCAGCGCCTGATCACCGCGCTGACTGCGCCGACGGCGGAGGGCGATCTCTACGAAGTGGACATGCGGCTGCGCCCATCTGGCGGGGCAGGCCCGGTGGCGGNGAGTGTGCCTGCCTTTGAGCGGTACCAGAATAAGGACGCATGGNCGTGGGAGCATATGGCCCTGACACGGCTGCGCCCCGTTGCGGGGNATGAGGCGCTCAGTCATCAGATCATGACGATTGCATGCGAGGCGATTGTCTCGCGGGCCGCAAAGGATGACGGCACCATCGCAAGAGACGTCAGCGATATGCGCCAGCGGCTCTACCGNGAAAAACCCGGCAAGGGATTGTGGGATCTGAAAACAGCCGAAGGCGGACTGGTGGACGCCGAGTTTGTCGTGCAGCAGGANATGTTGTTGAGTGGCAAGCCGGAGGCGATCCGNGCCAACACGCGCGAGGCGATTGCGCATTCTACCCTGCCGGACGCTGAACGATCCATGCTGATCGAGGGCGTGACNTTCCTGCAATCGCTNCAACAGGTGCATCGCCTTGCGCTGGGCAGCGATGTGCAGGCTGGCGTGATGCCGGAAGGCCTCAAGGATCGCCTGTGTCGTTCAGTGGGCGTCGACAGTTTTGCAGCGCTGGAAGCAGAAATATCTTCATTGAAATCAAGGGTTCATGCGCTTTGCGCAGAAAAACTTCATCTGCCCGCGACGGATTAGGTGGGCCGGTCCGTTCAATACGCGATGGGTGAGTAAAACGAACGGAGTTTTTCCAAATGAAACGCACTACTCTCGCAACTGCTTCGATTGCCGCCATTGCTGCGCTGACCCTGCCGCTTGTGGCTCTGGCCCAGCCGGGTGATGGTCCGCGTGGAGACCGCCCACANGGCCCTCGCGGTGGNATGGAAGAAATGATCAAGCAGATCGACACCAATGNTGANGGCAACATCAGCAAAGCAGAAATGGAAGCGCACCGCACNGCGCGTTTCGCTGAAATCGACGCAAATGGCGANGGNGCCGTGACGCAGGCCGANCTCGATGCGCATCACGAAGCCAAAAAGGCGGAACGTGAAGCNGAACGCGCNGCACGTCGNGCCGAGCGCAAGGCTGAGATGTTCGCCAAGCTGGATGCAGACGGCAATGGCACGATCAGCATCGACGAACTCGATGATCGCGGGCATCCTGGTTTCGACAAGCTTGATGCGGATGGCGATGGCGTGATCACCGCCGAAGAAATGGAGGACATGAAGTCCAAGATGAAGGGCAAGCGTCACGGCAAGTGGCACAAGCGGGGCGACGGCCCACGCCCGGAATAGGGTAGGACTTGCTGAATGGGCCGGAAGCGTGTGATGTGTTCGCGTGACTCACGAGATGACCAACCTCTTCCGGCCCGTCTTCGGTTAAGAAACCTGTCTTGGCTTTCAGTTCAGACCTCGACCGGATTACACGAGCGGCAGCGGGCGATCCCGCTGCTGTCTCCAGCCTTGTCGACCGCTACAGCAGCGGCGTCCTCGCTTTGGCGACCCGGATGCTGGGGGATGCCGCGGAGGCGGAAGACGTGACGCAGGAAACNTTCCTGCGCGCCTGGAAAGCGCTTCCGACCTGGGAGCCACGGGCGAAATTCTCCACCTGGCTGCACCGGGTGGCGCTCAATCTCTGTTATGATCGGCTGCGCAAGCGCCGGGAAGTAACGATGGAACACCTGCCGGAACGCACCGATCCGGCCATGACACCAGCAGAATTGCTGGACCAGTCCCAGCGCGTCCGCGCCGTGGAGGATGCAATCTCCCACTTGCCGGAACGCCAGGCCGCTGCCTTGACGCTGTGCGCNTTGCAGGGACACTCACAAGCCGAAGCGGCAGACATCATGGATGTCAGCGTGGAGGCGCTGGAAAGTTTGCTGGCCCGTGCACGTCGCACATTGAGAGCCAGCCTGTTGGAGAGGGCCGCATCATGAGCGGACAGATGATCACAGACGCGCGGGTTCTGGCCCTGATCGAAGCCTANGGGGCNGATCCGGACATGTTCCCGGAGGCCGAGCGAGCCGCCGCGAAAGCGCGCATGGCAGACCACCCCGCCCGGTTTGCAACAGCGCTGTCTGAGGCGCAGGCTCTGGATGGTCTGTTTGCAGACATTCCTCATGTCTNGCCATCGCCTGCCTTGCGCGAAACGTTGATTGCATCTGCACCGAAACCCCGGTCGGCCCGGTCATCTCGCTGGAAGCTGCCGGTCTGGATTCCGGCAGGGGCTCTGGCCTCCCTCACGGTTGGCCTGTTCGCCGGGATGAGCGTTGCGCAGCCNGTCACGACGCAGGACGAACAAGNCGANGCNGCTGTCTANGCTGCGCTCGGGTTTGANACGTACACGCTGGAACTTGAAGAAGAGGTGATGCAATGAGCGATACGTCCGCGCCGAAACCGCGCCGCATTTCCTTCTGGTTGACGGTCTCCCTCTTGTTCAACCTGCTTTTGCTTGGATTGATTGCCGGNATGCTCGTGCGCCAGATGCCNGATCGTGACCGGGGCAGGGATCGCCCGAGTGTCGAGCGCGACATTTCACCAGACACCCGCCGGGCCATGTTCGGCTTGATGCGTGAATCGTATCGGGAATCGCGGCCTGAACGCGAAGTGCGCAACGCAGCGCGAGAGGAACTTGCAAAGGCCCTCAAGACAGACCCCTTTAACGCAGAGCAGGTTCGCGAAGCGTTTGCCGCTCTGCGGTCCAGTGAGCAGGACGTGCATGCCGCAACACATGAAGCCATGATCGGGCGTCTGGAGGCTCTGCCATCAGATCAGCGCGCCGCCATGGCGGACTTGCTGGCGCGCGGGCCGGACCGGCGCAGCCGTGATCGGCGTGATCCTCCGCCACCACCACAGGACTAGGGGTTTCCTTCTCTGCNTTCACGTTCCAAACTGCCTTCAAAACAGGAGGGCGGAATGAAGGAATATGCGGCGTTTGACGCGATGGGACTGGCGGAGCTGGTCCGAACTGGGGAAGTATCGTCAAAAGAGTTGCTGGACGAGGCGGTGTCCCGCGCCCGTGCCGCGCAGGAGCAGCTGAATTGCTTTTCCGCGCTCTATCCGGACATGGCAGAGACGCAGCTGGCAGATGTGCCNAAGGATGGCCCCTTTGCAGGCGTCCCGTTCCTGACAAAGGATTTGGGNGTTGCCCTGAAGGGCGCTCCGCTCACCAATGGGTCCGTCAGCTGGAAGGGGCATGTTGCCGAGCGGGATTCGGTCCTGACAGAGCGTTATCGCAAGGCGGGCCTGGTCATGTTCGGNCAGACGACCAGCCCTGAATTCGGACTGACCACGACGACGGAATCCACGCTCTACGGCCAGACGCGCAACCCGTGGGATGTAACGCGGACGTCTGGCGGATCGTCCGGCGGCGCCTCGGCGGCGGTTGCGGCAGGAGTTGTGCCCTTGGCGCAGGCCAGCGATGGCGGCGGATCAATCCGTATTCCGGCGTCCTGCACGGGCCTGTTCGGCATGAAGCCTTCNCGCGGGCGCACCCCGATGGGNCCGCTTCAGACAGAAAACTGGAANGGCATGTCGACGGTCCATGCCGTCAGCCNGACCGTGCGCGACAATGCCGCCCTGCTGGACGCCTCGCATGGCCGGGAGACTGGCAGTCGTTATGTCGCGCCGGCGCCTGAGGGCACCTATCTCAACGCGGTCTCGCGCGATCCGAAGAAGCTGAAGATTGCGCTCTGGCGGACCGCACCGAACGGCACGGAAATGAGCGCCGAGGCGAAAGAGGGTGCCGAGGCCACAGCTCGCCTGTTGGAAGAGCTGGGCCACGAAGTGGTCGAAGCCGCCCCATCACTGGACGGTGAGGCGCTTGGCAAGGCGGCGCTGTTCACCATCTCGGCCAATGTCGCCGCGGCGATTGATGCGCGGGCCGCCATGCTTGGCCGGGACGTGCGCGAGGATGAGTTGGAACCAATTACGTTCGCGATGGCAGGGCTTGGCCGGACTGTGCCGATGGTGGAGCTGGCACGGGCGAACAATCTGTTCAATCTGACCGCCATACAGTTCGAACAATTCCTGGAGGATCAGGGGATCGATTTGATCCTGACCCCGACGACCTTCCGTGCGCCGGATGAGCTGGGCGTGCTGGCATTGACGGCGCCGCCAGACCAGATGAGCGAGGCGGTTGGCAGCTTTGCGCCGCTGTGCCCATTGTTCAATCAGATTGGCGCGCCCGCCATGTCTGTGCCACTTCATTGGACAGATCCGACAGAAACTGCACCGCAGGGCCTGCCGATTGGTATGATGTTTGGCGGGCGGTGTGGTAGCGAGGAATTGCTGTTCTCGCTGGCTGGCCAGCTGGAACGGGCAAAGCCCTGGATTGACCGGTGCCCGCCAGTCTGGATGGGATGAAACAAGGAAGACGACGCAACATGATCAGAAGCGGAATTTGCGCGGCACTCGCCGTGATGATGGCTCTGCCTGTGCTGGCTTGGCCAATTTCTCCGGAGAATGCCTCAACCATATTGACCCGCGCCGGCGGCGAAGACGTGGAGCTTACGTGGGTACGCGATGATGTTGCTCTCCTCGATGCAACAAAGGGTAACTTCAAGTATTCGGTGCGCATGATGGATTGCGACGAAACGAAGACCTGCGCGAGCGCGATGATCTTTGCGACGTTTGAAATGGCAGGGGTGCCAGACCTCGCCATGCATGAAAAAACCAACCATTTCAACGACAGTTACCCGTTTGGCCGCGCCTTCATCCTGCCGCGCCCGGACCAGCAGTCCTTTGCGGTGGGGGTCGACTATTCCCTCGACCTGAAGCATGAGGCCAATTTCGATACCGAGGATGTGGATAAGTTCATGGCCATTCTCGACGCCTATGTAGGCCATATGAGCAAAGAAGAGTGACCCTGCCCGGACTAAACACGCAAGCGGGCGGGTGCCATTGCGGCGCGGTGCGGTTCGAGGTGGATTTGCCGGCGGCCTTCGAGGTCGAGGATTGCAACTGCTCGATCTGCGCGATGAGCGGAAATATTCATGTCATCGTGCCAGCCAGTCGCTTTCGTCTTCTTCAGGGGGCGGAGAACCTTGCCGAATACACGTTCAACACGGGAGGCGCGAAACACCGTTTCTGCAAGACATGCGGCATCAAGAGTTTCTACGTGCCGCGCTCAAACCAGGATGGATTCGCCGTGACGTGGCGGTGCCTTGATGACTGGCAGACACTGGACGTGACCGTGAACAAGTTCGATGGGCAGAACTGGGAGGCCAATGCCGCAGCACTGGCCCACAAGTCAAAGGATTAGCTGCCGGCCTTGATCGTCACCGCCGTACCGGAAACCGACACCATCATCATGGAGCCGCCCTGGCCAACGACTTCATAGTCGATGTCCACGCCGACCACGGCATTCCCGCCGCGCCGGGCGGCTTCCTCGCACATTTCGCGCGTGGCAACCTCGCGGGCTTCGCGGATCGTTTTCTCATAGGCTTCCGAGCGGCCGCCCACAACATCGCGAATGCCGGCGAACAGATCCTTGAAGATATGCGCGCCGATAATGGCTTCGCCGGTCACGAGTCCCTTGTACTCAGTGATGTCATGGCCCTGCAGGGTCGGGGTGGTCGAAACGATCATGTCTTGCTCCATTATTATTGATTATCAATAATAATTGGGGTGGGCCGAGAGGGCTTTCAAGAGTTTTTTTGGAAAACCAGTTTCGTCCATTCAATGCCCAGCGCCATGTTTTCGGCCTGGATCGAGCCAGCCCGGTTGCAATAGAGATTGGTCAGGCCGTGCGGGGCGGCGAGGGCGATGGTCTCGTCGCCGGAAATGTCGAACATGCGGCGGCCTTCCGGGATCGGCCCGTGACGCTGGCTCATGAACAGGCGCCCACCGGGCTTCAGCAGGCTTGCGACGTT